>JBGCFK010000001.1:0-2938 GCA_045106875.1 Paracoccaceae bacterium
TTCCCTACATGACCCCGTTTCAGGAGGAAACAATATGACTGGAACATTTTTTGGCGAATTCGATCTGGCGAGCCTGTCGCTCTGGCTCTTCTACATCTTCTTTGCTGGTCTCGTCATCTGGATCCAGCGCGAAAACATGCGTGAGGGCTATCCGCTCGAAGATGACGAAGGCAACCCGTCGTCGAACTCCAGCATGTGGCCCCTGCCCGAGGACAAGACTTTCAAGCTGCCGCACGGACGCGGCGAAGTCACTGTTCCATCCGGACAGACGCCCGAGCGTGCGGATATCGCGCTGAAACGCACCGGACCCGGCAACGGCTATCCGCTGGAGCCGACAGGTGACCCGATGCTGGACGGTGTCGGCCCTGCGTCCTGGGCACCGCGTCGCGACGTGCCGGAGCTGGATGGACACGGCCACCCCAAGATTGTTCCAATGTCAGCCGTCGAAGGCTTTCGGGTCGCTGCCGGACGAGATCCGCGCGGGCTTCCGGTCGTGTCCGGAGACGGCGAGATCGTCGGTAAGATCACTGATATGTGGATCGACGAGCCGGAACAGCTTGTGCGCTATCTCGAAATGGAGGTCGACAGCAAGTGGGGATCGGGCAACAGGCTGATGCCAATGACATTTGCCAAGATCAAAGCGGACCGCGTCGCCGTACATGCGCTTTACGCCGCGCATTTCGACGGGATCCCCAAGATCGCAAGCCCGCGTCAGGTGACCCTGCTCGAGGAAGACAAGGTCTCCGGGTACTACGGCGGCGGCAAGCTCTATGCCGGCAGCCGTCAGGAACCGAGGCTCTGAACAGGTGACGACGCGCAACGACATAGGCACTTTGGTCCGGACCACTGGCCCGAAAAGCGCCTCTCTAGGGTCTAAGGCCTGTCTTGCGCGTCACACCGCAGCAAACAAGGGAACAGGGAGATCCTCGCCATGTCTCAACTGAAGATCGAACGTGTCCACGATGATTTTGAGATGGAGCCCGTCAAAGGGCTGCCGGAAAAGCCCCCTGCGGGAGAGGAGATCCTCTGGCAGGGTCGGCCCGAAGTCTGGCGTCTTGCCGTGGAAACACTGAAGCTGAAATGGGTTGCCGGCTATTTCGTGCTGCTCTGCCTTTGGCGTTTCGTGGGGCAGCTCGATCTGTTGCCACTGGGTCAGGCCATCGGTGCGGCGGTGCCTTTTCTAATGCTGGGGCTAGTGACTTGCGGTCTGTTGTTGCTGGTCGCTTTGGCGCAAGCCCGCGCCACCGTCTACACGGTCACGGATGCGCGGGTGGTCATGCGCATCGGCGCGGCCCTGACCCTCACGCTCAACATTCCCTACACACAAGTGTCAAACGCGATGCTCGATCTACGCAAGGGCGGAACCGGGTCGATTGCGCTTGAAACCATGGGCGAAACCCCTCTGTCCTACTTGACATGCTGGCCCCACGTCCGGCCGTGGCATTTCCGCAAGGCGCAACCTGCTTTGCGCTGCATCCCCGAGGCTGAAAAGGTCGCGGCACTGCTTGCCGATGCCGCACAGGCCCGCGTGTCGGTGCCACAGGTCGCGCGTGTAACCCCTGCCCCCTCCCTGGGCACGGTAGCAGCGGAGTGAATGCCATGAACACACAGACAGAGCCCCGTATTCACGCCAGCGAAGAAGAACTTGTCCCGCGCATCATGGTGCGCATCATGTTCGGCCTCGTTCTGACCGTGCTGGTCATCGTCAGCGTCGCGACCTTTACCGGACGCCCGGTGCAAAACACGCCCCCTGACGGCGCGATCCTCAGCCAGCGCGCCATTCACTTGTCGGGCGACGCCTCGGGCAAGGCCCGTGTGCTGGACGACACCGGCACCGTGATTGCCGATTTCCCCTCCGACAAAGGCGGTTTTGTCGCTGGTATCGAGCGGGTCATCGCCCGCGAGCGCGGTTTGCGCGGCCTCGACATGAGCCAGCCGGTTCTTTTGCAACTCCGGGAAGGCAATCGCCTTTCCATCACCGACCCCGTCACCGGATGGACTGCCGAGCTCATGGGCTTCGGCGCCACCAACTCCCGCACCTTCGCCAGGTTGCTGGACCAACCCTAACCCAGAAAGGAAGCCACCTCATGGGACTACTGACAAAGGAATTCGAGCGTGCCCCCTGCACCGTCGAAATCAGCCATAAGTTTGAAAGTCTGCACGCGCATGTGAAGTTCAACAACGGCGCTGTGATCTACCCGGGAGACGAGGTAAAGGTCCACGGCGATGAGATCATGGCCCCTTTCGGCGAAGTTGTCTCCGAGGACCGCGAGGCCACGATCATCCGTGCCAGCAAGCTTGAACGCCTCTGGACCCGCCTCACGGGCGATTTCGAGGTCATGGAGCTCTGTGAATTTTCCTTCTCTGAGGAGGTCACGCTATGAACGTCCAGAACCCCGACCAGTATGAAGGCAAGCATACCGCCGACGCGACCACTGTCGAAGAAGGGCTCGCCATTCAGGAAGAGCAAGCGAAGTTCGATGATGATTTCGCCACCGAAACGGCGATGTCCAATACGTTGCTGACGCCTCGGTTTTACACCACTGATTTTGATGAGCTGGATAGCATTGATGTCAGCCCCGTACGCGAAGACTGGGACAGGCTTATCGAGCAGATGCTTTCCGACCCAAACAAAGGCCATTTCAAGAAGAATGAAGACTGGGATCACGTCGACTGGGACAATATGGAGCCGCAGTTGAAAAAGGAGTTCATCGACTTCCTGATCTCGAGCTGCACGGCGGAATTCTCGGGCTGCGTTCTTTACAAGGAAATGAAGCGTCGCGGGAACAACAAGGACATCACACAGCTCTTCCAGCTGATGGCGCGCGACGAAGCCCGCCATGCCGGGTTCATCAACGACGCTCTGCGCGAAGCAGGTCTTCGCGTGAACCTCGGGTTCCTCACTCAGAAGAAGAAATACACCTACTTCCGACCAAAG
>JBGCFK010000010.1:0-3344 GCA_045106875.1 Paracoccaceae bacterium
ATATCCGTCCCCTCTTCTGCCGCGGCATCGGACCATTCCGGTGGTGCGCCCTCAGCGGAGATCCAGAGGACATCTACAAAACCGATGCCAAGATGAAGGAGCTGTTCCCCGAGAACACCCATCTGCACCAGTGGCTGGACATGGCACGGGAAAGGATTGCGTTTCAGGGCCTGCCTGCACGGATCTGCTGGATCGGGCTGGGTGACCGCCACAAGGCGGGGCTGGCTTTCAACGAGATGGTCGCGTCTGGCGAACTTAAAGCTCCGGTTGTGATTGGCCGCGATCATCTGGACAGCGGCTCGGTCGCAAGTCCCAATCGCGAGACCGAGGCGATGAAGGACGGCTCCGACGCAGTCTCGGACTGGCCGCTGTTGAACGCGCTTTTGAACACCGCATCCGGAGCAACGTGGGTCAGCCTGCACCATGGCGGCGGGGTCGGCATGGGGTTCTCACAACATGCAGGAATGGTGATCTGCGCGGATGGCACCAAGGATGCCGCAAGGCGGATCGAACGGGTGCTGTGGAATGACCCGGCAACCGGTGTGATGCGCCATGCCGATGCTGGTTATGACGAGGCCATCGCCTGTGCTCGGGAACATGGCTTGAACCTGCCAGGGAACTAATTTCCTCCTGACGTCACGTCAGGCGGGTTATGGTTCAACGGTGAAGCCACCATGTACCAGCGGCCAATGTCAGCCAAGAGGTCCATGATGCAAACGCAAGCCGTGTTCTGGGACAAGATCGCCCGCAAATACGCCGCAAAACCGGTCGATGACGTGCCTGCCTACGAGCAGACACTGGGGCGCACACGCGCGCATCTGCAAGCAGCCGACCGGGTGCTGGAGGTCGGCTGCGGCACCGGCACCACTGCCCTCAAACTGGCAGGTTTAGTCGGTCACCTGACCGCGACAGACATATCTCCCGAGATGATTTCAATTGCCAATGAAAAGCTGACGGACGGCCCCGACAACGTCACCTTCAAGGTCGGGACCTTGGACGATCCGGCTCCTGCCGAGCCCTATGACACGGTGTTGGCATTCAACTTTCTGCATCTGCTGGAAGATGTGCCCGGCGCGCTTTCGGTGATCCATTCGCAGCTGAAACCAGGTGGCATGTTCATATCGAAGACGGGTTGCATCAGCGAGGCGAACTGGTTCTTGCGCAGAATTTTGATCCCGGTCATGCAAAAGATCGGCAAGGCGCCCTACGTGAGCGGGTTGAGCATCGTGGATGTCGATCGGCTGATTGAGGAGGCGGGTTTTGATATAGTCGAAACCGATACCTTCGGTGGGATGGCTCCCACGCGGATGGTTATTGCCCGGAGGATGTGACGGTCTGTGCCTCAGGCCTGTCATGACCGGCACCGGGCTGGATGGCTCGATTATATCTTCGGCGGGACGAGGCGAACGCCAGATACAGTGCAAAAACGGCAAATGGCAGTGCAATGGCGGCCGTCGGCACTTGGATACCGGCCATCGTCACGGAAGCAAAGCTGTCGATGGACCATTGCCCGATGTCGAAGGCAAACCCTGCGTCCGAAGCCGCTTCCGCATCTTCTGCGCCCTGAGCCGAAGCACCGTCCTGTTCGGAACTCGGGGCTGATATCCACTTGGCCATTCCGCTGTCCCCTTTCGCGATCTTCTACTGGCTAACGGGCGATTTGGGCAGAATCACGGCTGTTGCGCAGGGCCTGATGAGCCATTCGCCACAAAATAAACGGGGCGTAGTGGCAGCAGTGCCTTGTCGGGCGCAGACATCTGTTCGTAGTGCGTCAGCCAGATGTTCATCAGCGCGTCAAGATCCACCAGCTCGATGCGGGTACTAGCGCTATTCGATCCAGCCCCGCTCGCACCGGCAAACCCGGGCACCGAGACAAGAACGCCCAGATCCCCTGATCCGGTCAGCCAGTCATGCACATCTTTGATGTCTTCAGGGCCTGCCGGCTCGGATGCGCGCGGACGCACGACCACGCGGATCGATGGAAGCTGCACACCTTCGCTTGGCGGCACGAAGGCGCGGATCGAGGGGCGCTGATCGCCTTGGGGACCATCCTCGAACACCGTCGCATAGCCCATCCCACGCATCGCCGCGGCCACCAGCCTCAACAGCGCGGTATCGTCCATCCGAGATATATGCGTCGCCAACTCGCCCTGAGCGCGGGTCTCGACGCGGGCCCGTTCCACCCGGCTTTGCGTTCCCTTTGGCCTGAGCCCGATCAGTGCAATGGGTGTGGACTCTCCCTTGGCCACTCCCAGCGCCCTCGCCGCATCCGAGGACAGCGTTACCACATCACCGTCATCCCGTCCGCGCGCCCGATAAGCCATGCCATCCACCGCAGCACCCGTTCGACTGTTAATGATGCGTACCTTCCGGGCGGATCGGGCGCGCGGATGCGCTACCCAGACCCCGCGCGAGGTCCGCAGCCCATTCCACTTCGCGACGCCAGACACCGTGAAAAGCTCAGGCGCGCGCACAAGCTCCGGATCCACCTCGGCCACGGCCTGACGGATCGGGCTGGGTCCCTCGGGTCCCAACGCGCCAACACCTGACAATGCACCGAACTCACCATCAGGCTGGCATGCCGAAACGGCCCCGGCCAGTGACATCGCGCATAGCAATCTGAACCAAATACGGCCGGTCAAACGCGTTCCCCGCTGCAGTATTCGCACCCAAGGCACGAATCCCAGACAGGTTAACGCAAGACAAAGGGCAGCGTAAGGGGGCGCCTTGTTTTCGCCGCAAAGCAAAGCGCAGGGGCATTGGTGGGCTTGCTACTTTGACGTCGCCACGTACACCCCGTCCCAATCGGCAGGCGGAGAGATGATGCGGTAATCGTTGATCCGTTCTATCATCACATCGGCGAGGAACCGCGGATCAAACACACCGATTTCGCCCAGATCCGCGGCTTGACGGAATGCCGCCTCGGCCGCATCCCATTCCTGAGCCAGAAAATGCTGACGGGCAGTGGCGAGCCTTTCCGCGAGATTGTCGAACGCCGTACTGCCGCGCACTGCGCTGTCGCCTGCCACAGTGAAGATCGTCTCGGGCTGCGTCCGTCCCTTCACTGCGACCGAGTCGAGCTCAAGCAAAGCAAACTCACCCTTAGCCCCCGCAGCGGTGGAAGAGCCAATCAGATTCTTGACGCCATAGGCCTTGGTTTGCCCCTCCAGCCGGGCCGCAAGGTTCACGGCGTCACCCAGACAGGAATAGGCCAGACGCTTCAGCGAACCCATGTTGCCCACAGAGCATTCGCCGGTATTGATCCCACTCCCGATTTCGATCAGGGGCAGCCCCTGCGCGTCAAAACTGGGTTTCAGGTCGTCGAGGATGGCGTTGAAGGACAT
>JBGCFK010000100.1:0-10157 GCA_045106875.1 Paracoccaceae bacterium
GGCCGTCAGCCCCGGCGATTGACTGGCTGAAGACTGCCTGAGTTCCTCGGCCTCCAGACGCGCAGCCGCAGCCGCTTGGCGAACTGTCGCCAGTCGCGCCATCTCGGCCTGCTTCATCGCGCCCAAAGCCCGGCGCACCCGGTTCATGCCGGACTCCTGCATTGCTCTCCCCCCACTCCGAGGCAGAGCATACCGCGTCAACGATTACCGATCAGTCAACTGCCCTGGCGTTCGCGTTCTTTGGCACGCAAGTTGTCGGCAAACACAATCGCTGCGGCGACGGCCTTGTAGTGCTCGGGGTCGATAGGTTGCCCGACTTTCACCATGGCGCACAGCGAGCGTGCTGTGGGCGGATCTTCGTGGATCGGGATGCCTGCCTGCTCGGCCTTCATGCGGATCCGCCGCGCGATTTCATCTTCACCCTTGGCGACGCAGACCGGGACCATCTGATCGATGCGCGACCATTTCAGCGCCACGGCAAAGTGGGTAGGGTTGGTGATGACGACATCCGCGGTCGGCACGTCGTTCAGCATGCGATTGTTGGCAATCTCACGCGCGCGGTCACGCCGGGTCGCACGCATCTGGGGGTCGCCCTCGGACTGTTTGGTTTCGTCCTTGACCTCTTGATAGGTCATCCGCATCTTCTTGGCGTGGCTATAGCGTTGCCAGGTAAAGTCCATGACGGCAATTGCGGCAGCCAACACCAGCACACCCAGCATCACGTTCCAGAACTGGGCAGACAACAGGTGTGCGAGATGACGGCCATCCATGCGTGTATAGGCAGGCAGGCGGTCGATCTCACCGATGATCGCGACACCCAGCACAGTAGCCACGGCGGTCAGCTTGATGAGGTTCTTGACGAACTCAAACAGCCCGGTCGGGCCATATTTTTGCTTTGCATTCTGGACGGGCGAGATGCGCGAGATCTTCGGCTTCAGCTTGTCTGGGGCAACCACAACCGCACGCTGCGAAATCATCAACAACAGCACCAGCACTGCGGGCAGCAGAAAAACCGGCACGAGCGCCGCGCCGATCCGCCCGAAAATCTCTGCGCTGATGGCAGGGGCAGCGGAACTTCGGAACATGGCCACCAGTTCATGCGGCTTGGCCAGAAAAGCCGATAGCGTTTCACCCAGATGGATGATGTTCCAACCGCTCAGAAGCATGATCCCGCCGGCAAGCCCAAGATAAGCGGCAAGCGTCTGGGCATCCTGACTGCGCGCCATTTCGCCCTTTTTACGCGCCTTTTCCAGCTTGCGCGGGCTCGCATCGTGGGATTTTTCCTGGGAGGACTGGCTTTCTTCACTCATCCGAGCCCCCCGATCGGGTCAACCAGCAGACGCCGCATCGGGTTGCCCCAGGCGTCGAACAGGGACGGCAGCACATGATAGAGTACCAGCATTCCGACCCAAACCAGGAATGGAACACCTACCAGTGCCACCAGCAATTGCGGCATGGCCTTGTTCAATGCGCCAAGCGCAATGTTGTAGGCAAACCCGATGGCGACAAAGGGTGCGGCCAGCGAGACGCCAAGGGCAAATGAATGTGAAACCTGCTCGATACCCCATTGCGCCATATCCGCCCCCAACGGGAATTTTCCGAACGGAAAAACCACGTAGAGCTGCGCCAGCGCCGCCACCAGATGCACGTGCAGCCCGGCCATCAGCATCAGTGTTATACCGCCCATGGACAGGAAGGTCGCGATGGTGGGCTCGGGCTCGGGCGCAACCCCCGCACCGAACATCTGGGCCACCGATATGCTTTGCGCAGCGACAAACCCGGCTGTTTGCAAGGAAAAGACCAGAAGCCTGAACGCAAACCCGATGATGAACCCGACCGATGCCTCGGCCAGGATGACAAGCAGAAGTGCTGTCGGAGTTGGCGGCGTCAGCGGCACCAGCGGCGCGACCAACGGGCTGAGCAACACTGCAAGTCCAAGCGCCGTAACCAGACGTATTCTGATCGAAAGAGAGCGTTCTCCCAGCCCCGGCACCAGAAAAGCCGCAGCACCGATGCGCGCGAAAACAGCGGCGGCCACCCAGACCCCCTCGGCGGTAGTCTGGAAGATCGCCGCCAGCGCCTCTTCCATCAGGCCGTACCCAGTAGCGACAACCTCTGTGTGTTTCCAATCTCGTCAAAGGAGAGCACCGGGTTCTTGATACCCTTCGCCTCAAGCACCTGGCGCACGAAGCGTCGCCGTCTTGCTGATGTTGCGATCGCAGGGAAAGCGGCACGCTGCGCTGCCCGGGCCAGCATGCCTTTCACGGATCCCGCAAGCCGATTGAACTCCTCGGGCGGCAACGCGATGTCAACGCGCCCGTTGTCGTCGCGTTCGAACTCGGAGAACTTCGCTTCCCATTCCGGCGCCAACTGGATCAATGGCAACGAGCCGTCCTTGTCGCTCAGCCGTGCGACGATGTGGAAAGATATGCGCCTGCGCACATGTTCGACAATCTCGTCTACAGCCGAGTTGTTCGAGCGTGCCTCGGCGGCCGCTTCCAGGATCAGCGGCAAGTTGCGAACCGACACCCGTTCGTCCAACAGCATCCGAAGCACCGCCTGCAGAATGTCCATTGGCACCTTGTCGGGTACGAACTCGTCCAGTAACCGTTTGTTCGCGGTTGCCCTGTCGGCATCAGATACACTGGTGAATTCATCCATCAGCCGGCGCAGCGCCCTACGGGTCAGCAGTCGGCCAAAGTTCGCTTGGATGCATTCCAGCAGATGCGTCGCCACGACCTCGCCCGGGGCCACCACCGGCAGACCCAACGCTGCGGCGTCCTCATGCGCAGCTTCTGAAATCCATCGGGCGGGTGCGCCGTACACCGGCTCGGACACATCTTCGCCGGGCGTGTCCAGCGGCATATCTTCGTTCAGAAGCACCAGCACATGGTTCGGGCGCACCGAGGCTGCCCCTGCCTCGACAGCCTGAATATGAATCGCGTAACCATTCGGCGGCAACATGGGGTCGTCGGTCAGGCGGATCTCGGGGATGACGAAGCCGAACTCCGTCGCAATATGGCGGCGCATGTTGACAATGCGGTTCTCCAGCCCCGCACCGGGTTCGAGCACCGAACCCACGATGTTTGGCGCAAAGCGGACGTGGATCTCGTCGACATCCAACAGATCACCCAATGGTTTCTTGGGCGCACTCTCGCTGTCGCCTTCTGCCAATGCCATCTCTCCTGCATCGGCGTCGTCGGGCGCGTCGCGCCCAGCCAGAACCGCCGCGGTACCCAGTACGGACGCGCCGATAATGAATGGCAGAAACGGCAATCCAGGCACAAATGCAAACAGCGCCATCAATGCGGCCACCGTCGCCAAAGCGCCGGGATATCCGCCCAGCTGCTCCATCATGGCCCGATCTGCAGAGCCATGCTGACCACCTTTGGACAACAGCAGGGCCGCCGCAATCGAAGTGATCACAGAGGGGATCTGGCTGACCAGCCCATCTCCGACTGTCAGAATGGAGTAGGTCTCGATCGCCTGGGAAAAACTGAGCCCGTGTACGGCCAGTCCCATTGCAAGGCCCATGAGCAAATTCAACACGGTGATCAAAAGACCTGCGATTGCGTCGCCCTTGACGAATTTTGATGCACCGTCCAGCGAGCCGAAGAAGGTCGTCTCCTCCTGCTCGACCTGACGGCGGCGCTTGGCTTCTTCATGGGTGATCGCGCCTGCAGCCAGATCCGAGTCGATTGCCAATTGCTTCCCCGGCATGCCGTCCAGTGCAAAGCGCGCACCGACCTCGGCCATGCGTGCAGCACCTTGGGTAATCACGATGAAATTCACGATCAGCAGAACGCCAAAGACAACCAGACCGAGGAAAATGTTCCCGCCCATGACAAACATGGCGAAACCTTCGATCACGCCGCCTGCGGCTGCGGGGCCGGTATGACCCTCGCCAATGATCAGCTTGGTCGATGAGACGTTAAGGCTGAGACGCAGCATCAGCGCGCCCAACAAGATCGTTGGAAAGGCGGAGAAATCCAACGGTCGCTCGATGAACAATGTCACGGTAAAAATCAGGATCGCCAATGCAAAAGATACCGAAAGACCGATGTCCAGCATCCAGGCCGGCATCGGCAGAACCATCATCACGATCACTGCCATCAGCGCGATCGCCAGAAGGACGGTCGGCCTGTAGAGCATTTCGATGGAGAGTTTCTCCATGACCTAGCCTCCGCGTGGAACTGTCTGGATCAACCGACTGCGCGCCCGGGGCAACATGTCCAGCCCAACTCCGCCCGAAGATGCAGGCTGCGTGCCGCGCGGTATTCTCACCCGACCTTCCACCAACGCCGAGACTGTCGGATCGCCGACTTGCATCACCATCGGGCCCAAAGGCGCCGACGAGGATACGGTGACCTTCTGGGGCACTTTGCCACCCATGCCTTTCACTGCACGCGCCACGAGGCCGCGATATCGCTTGGAATGCTTCGCGGTGCGCGAATGATAGTAGCCTGCCGCCTTGATCCAGTCCCCGGTCTCGGCAAACAGTGTCTTCAGAAAGCGAGCGGCATAGTCACCCGAGGGCTTGGGCTCGAACATCTCATCAATTGACGCGAAATGCTGGCCGTGCCAGCGGTAGTTCAGCTGAAAACAACCGACATCGAATGAATTCTCTCCACGTGCCAGTGCGCGCTGTGCATGGATCAGCGCCGCGGCACGACTGTCGAACCAACCGCCCTTGCCCGCCACATTGACGGTCCAGGGCCATGGCCCTGACGTTCCGCCGCGGTTTGTTCGGGTCTCGACGAGGGTGATGGCCAGCATCACTTCCCGTGGAATCCCATGTCGATCGGCGGACGCAATGGCGGCGTTGCGGCACATGGCCATCGCAGTCGCCACCGCAGCCTCGGCACGCACCGGAAGAAGCAGCACAAGCAAAATCAGAAGACGCCACATGCGCTTATCCCCCTCCGGCAATCAGCGGAATGATCCGGTCCTGAAACAGCGTTACCAGGCCTTGTGTCATGAAAGACATGCTCACCCAGAAAACGCCTGCAATGGCGAGCAGTTTCGGCACGAAGGTCAGCGTCAACTCCTGGATCGAAGTCAACGCCTGCACCAACCCGATGATCAGTCCCACGATCAACGCAACTGCAAGGATCGGAGTCGAGATCAGCACGGCAACCCAAACCGTCTCGCGCATCAGCGAGATCATCTGAAGCTCATCCATGACCCGCGTACCCGAGCGGATCAGACGGGCATCCGCATGATCTCCTGATAGGCTTCGACCACCCTGTCGCGCACGACAACCGCAGTCTCAAGGGCCATCTCGGTAGCCGTCAATGCCTCGACAACGCTTTGAAGATCACCTTCGCCGGACATTGCATCCAGAGCTGCGCGTTCACCGCGTTCGACGGTGCCGCGCATTCCGCCCAGCGCTTTTTCCAGCGCGTCGGCAAAACCCGCGGTATCTTCCGACCGCGGCCCGGAATCCGCACGTTGCGCGGTCCCATAGAGCTGGTTTGCAAGAGCTTGTTCTATTTTCATCGGGATTCTCCCAATTGGTTGATAAACTTACCTGCGCAGCAGATCCAACAGGCCGCCACGCATCTGTCGCGCCTGGTCGAAGACAGACAGATTGGCCTGGTAGGAACGCTGCGCCTCGCGCGCATCGGCGATCTCGATCAACGTGTTCACGTTTGAGAGCGCAACAATCCCGCGATCATCTGCCAGAGGATGCCCCGGTTCGTATGTTTCGATAGCATCGCTCTGATCAAGGACTACATCGCCGGGCCGGACTGTGGTGGAGCCGCGCGCGCGATCGAGTTCGTTGACGAAACTGACCGTCTTGCGTTTGAACCCGGCAGTGTCTGCATTGGCGATGTTCTCGCCGACCAGACGCAACCGAAAGCTCTGCGCGCCCATGCCCGAGGCTGCCGCCTGCATGGCTTTCTTCAAGTCGAACATCGGATTCTCCTCAGCTCACTCGGCCCAGGCCAAGCCTGAGCAGTTTGTGTGTTGTACGCATCATCGTAAGTGCAAATTTCTGCTGGCCCTGCGCTTCCACGCCCTTGACCATTTCCTGCTCCAACGAGACGGAGTTACCGTTTTTCGAGTTCTGGACAGCTTCGTCCAGCAACAGTCGCGGCGTATTGGCGTTGTGCAGGGGACCGCCTGCGCCCACATGCCCCGCCCTCGTCGCGCGTGGTTTCAACTCTTCGTTAACGAAGTAGGAGAAGGGTTTGACGTCACGGGACACGTAACCTGGCGTGTCCGCGTTCGCCACGTTTTCCGCTATCACACGATGCCGCGCACCTGCGTGGCGCGCCATCGCAGAGGCCATACGGATGATTTCAAGTTCTTCCATCATATGCAAATGTTCTCATCTGCTTGCTACCCCGCAGCTTTCGCACAGGACCCTTAACGCTTCGTGTCCAGCCGACCGGGTTCCGACATGAGCACACGGCAAATCGCACGTCCCCTGCCGCCGACCGCACAGATCTGGGGAACCGTGACCGGATCGGACGGATCCTCGGTTCGGATTGCGGGACTGGCGAGGCTGGCGCGGCTCGGTGACCGAATCGAAATCGACGGCGACAGCGGTTCTTTGCCGGGGGAGGTGATCGCGTTGGAAGGCGACGAGGTCATCGTGCTCCTGATGGCCCCCCCGGTCGGGCTCACCACTGGCCAGAAGGCCTGGCTGAAAGGCCGCGCACAAGCCGCACCTTCCCGGCACTGGCTGGGCAAGGTGATCGATGCATTCGGCCAACCGACCGACGGCACGAAATTACCACCTGCGCCGCCCATTCGCGCCAAACCGCTGGTCGTGACGGAACGGCGCGGACTTGGCACACGGCTGGACACAGGCCTTGCGGCATTGGACACGTTCCTGCCGCTCTGCCGCGGACAGCGGTTGGGCGTGTTCGCAGGCTCAGGCGTTGGGAAGTCGCGGCTCATGTCGGATCTCGCGCTGGGTGTGTCGACAGAAGTGGTCGTGATTGGCCTGATCGGCGAGCGCACGCGTGAGGTCGGAGATTTTGTGCGTCTGTTGCGCCAGGCAGGCGGCATGGAGCGCGCAGTGGTCATCGCCGCGACCTCGGATCAACCCGCTTTGGTGAAACGGCGCGCAGCACAGCTTTGCATGGAAACGGCCGAGTTCTTCCGGGATGAAGGGCGGCAGGTGCTTTGCCTCTTCGATTCGGTGACCAGATTTGCCGAGGCACACCGCGAGGTTGCCCTTGCCGCAGGGGAGCCACCGGCCCTGCGCGCCTTCCCGCCCTCGACCGTGCAGGCGATCTCGGCGCTGTGCGAGCGGGCGGGGCCAGGGGCTGAGGGCACCAAAGGCGACATAACCGCGATCTTCACGGTGCTGGTCGCAGGATCCGACATGGACGAGCCGGTGGCAGACATGGTGCGCGGCGTGCTGGACGGACATGTGGTTCTGGACCGGGCGATCGCCGAACGGGGCCGTTTCCCGGCCATAAATGTGCGCCGATCAGTGTCGCGCTCTGCGCCCGAAGCCTGGACAGGCGACGGCGAGGACGCGCTTGTTGCTCATGCGCGCAGACTTATTGCGTCCTACGAGGAGGCGTCACCGATGATCCAGGCGGGGCTGTATGTGGCTGGCGCCGACCCGGTGCTGGACGAAGCGGTTCTGCGTTGGGAGGCCCTGGACGCGTTCTCGGGAAGCGTGACACGCGGCCACACGGTAGAGGAAAACTTTGTGGAGCTGGGACAGATCCTGGGCGTTGAAGCCGCTTCGGAAGCCCCCAATGCGGAAGAAACTGAAGCCCAGACATGAAGCCTAAAGGCGGAGGTTCCCGTCCATCAAAACGACCCCTGCTCCGCTGACACGAACGCCCTCGATGCTATCGGGCGGGCCGAGAACCTCGCACCCGGCCTGACCGGGGCGGCCCAACCAGTGGCCCTGCTGGGCCGTGAACGCGGCAGGCTTCAGTCCGTGATGCCACAAATAGGCCGCCATGCAGCCCGTGGCCGAACCGGTGAACGGATCCTCGGCGGGCATCGGCGGCGCCAGCAGCAGACGCGAAAACGTGTCGCCTTCTGGCGTGGCACCATCAAGTGTCACGAGAAACGGCTCCATGATCTTGGCCTGCGGATCGTCACTGCCATCCTGCCAGCGCTTGAGAGCGTCTACATCCAGAACCGCACGCCGAAGCGCATCGTGATCTTTTAAAACGGTGACGCAGAACGGTGTCCCGGTCGAGACAATCTGCGGCGTGTGCAAGATGTCCGATGTCTCCAGTCCGTACATGGCGGCGATCTCGGCCATGTCCTGCAGCGCACCGAACTTGGGCGCCATCTGGGTCATGGTGATCAGTGGCGGCTGACCGTCGCGTCCGTGTACTTCGATGGGCAGCACCCCTGCCCCGACCTCCAAGGTAAAGGCAGTGCCATCGGCAACAGGCGTGACCAGCCCGCGATGGATCAGCGAGGCCACAGTTGCAATGGTGGGATGCCCCGCCATCAGGATCTCGCGCGTGGCGAGATAGTATCGCACTCCAAAATCTGCCTTGTCCGATCCGACCAGATAGGCGCACTCGGAAAGCGACGTCTCCCGCACAAGCCTGAGCCGGGTCTCGACATCCAGATCTGCAGCATCGTGAACCACTGCGCAGGCGTTCCCGCCAAACGGCGTCTCGGTGAATGCATCAACCCAGTCGACGCTGTATTCCGGCATCTCTTTCTCCATGTTTGCAGGATGACCTTCTGCGAGAGCGGCCACGCTGACAAATCAGGAATCGTGAAGCATGCATCACAGTGCGTCGTTGAACCCGGGTTCGGCCTGCGACTTCCTGTACATACGCATGCCATACGCTTGCGGTACGGGTGCCATACGCATGCCATACGGGGGAAATCCCGGCGGCAGCGCGGCGGGTCAGCTGCCCTCCGGGCGGAAATGCCCCTGTTCCTTGAGCGCGTCGGTGACTTCCTTGGGCATGTAATTCTCGTCATGCTTGGCCAGAACTTCGGAGGCCACAAACTGGTCCTCGCGCCAATACCCCTCGGCCACAATGCCCTGATTCTCGCGGAACAGGTCCGGTAACACGCCCGTGAAGGCAACCGTAACTGTCTGATTTGTATCAGTAACTTCAAAGATATTCGTCGGACCCTCGGTTCGCGGCGAGCCCTCGACCACCAACCCGCCCACACGGAGGAGCTGCTGCGGTCCATAGCTGCCCTCGGTCAGCTCGGTAGGCGACTTGAAGAAAGCGATGCCGTCTTTCGCAAGAAAGCCTACCAGAGCACTGGCGGTCGCGAGCAGCACTCCGCCAAAGACAAGCATTTGAATTCGCTTGGTTTTCTTAGACGACCGCATAAGCGTCACTCCTCTGGCAGGTCAAAATGCAAAACCGCGTTCACCTGTGCACCCAAGATAATCGCTGTGCCCGTCAGGTAAAAGAACAACAATGTCACAATCACCCCGGCCAGTGTTCCATAGGTGAGCGCATAGGACGGCGCATGGGCCAGATAAAGCGATAACGCCGAGGCCGCAGCGACCCAGACAGCGATGGATGTGACGATCCCGGGCCACAGCCTGATACCATGCATCTCGCGTGCAGGCAGGATGCGGTGCATGAGCCAGAACAGGCAGTACAGCATGACGGCTCCGACAGCATAACGGGCGATATCGGTGCCTGCGGGAATGCGGATGTCGGTCAGACTTTCGACCAGCTGGAAGACCAGCGGCGCGAAGATAATCAGCACTGCAAGACATCCGAACACGACAAAACCCAACAGCACGAAGGCCATGGAGACGAGACGGTTCACAAGAAAACTCCGCGGCTTTTCAACATCATAGGCGCGATCGAGCCCGATGCGTACCGCCTCTACCCCGTTCGAGGCGCCATAGATCGTACCAGCCAGCGCAAGGGTCAGAACCCCGCCACGCTCAACTCCGATCACTTCGTGCAAGACAGGTTCCAACGTCTGAGCGACGCGCCCCGGCAAAGTGTCGAACATCAACTCGACAGCCTCGACAGAATACCGCTCGCCGATGATCGTGCCTGCCAGCGTGATTGTGAAGATCGGGAACGGGAACCCGGCCAGCATGGCCGCATAGGCGATGTATCCGGCCAGAACCGAGCTTTGGTCTGCGCTGTAGCGACGCATGACCTCGCGCAGAAAACGGATCCATCCCAACCGAAGTGCCCGCTCTGGCATGTTACGGGAACAGGGGGGCC
>JBGCFK010000101.1:0-19610 GCA_045106875.1 Paracoccaceae bacterium
AGCGTCAGCTCGATCGTCAGAAGATGACCGTTCGAGATCACACGCGTCGCACCATCGTCGAGGCTTACATCAGCACGCGGCTGCGTCAGCACAAAACCCGCAGTACCGACAGCAAAGTCAAACAGATTGAACTCAAGCGTCCCGCCAAAACTCACCAAATCCCCAGTGAAGTCGACCGTCAGGTCGGCAACGTTGGGCACCGAGATCACAACGGGCTCCGCGGTAAACGATCCAGCGTCTCCTGTCCCCACCTGGCTTGTCCAGTCGAGGGAAGTTGCTGCTGCACCGGCAAGATCTCCGGACGCCGTATTCAACTGGGCAAAGAGGTCGCTCGGCGCGAGCGTCACCCCTGCAGGCAGGCCTGCGAAATTGACCCCCGCCAAGGACGCCGAAACGGCGGTGAAGCTGCGCGTGTCTGTCGTGGCGCTTGCATCTGATGTGGCGATGGATGCCAGCGCGAAGCTACCATCAGAAACGGCGACACCCACACCGCCGGCCCCAAGGAACGCCGCGTCAACATCAATGCCAACGCGCAATAACGTGGCATCATCGAGATCGCCCGCGGCGACACTGATACCATCACCTGCGAAGTCTACATCGACCTGGGTCTGGGTTACGGAGAACGCACCGTTGGTGACGGACAACAGATTGCCCACGGACAGAGCCGTGAGCGTGCCCGCAACTTCGAGAGCCGCCGCGTCCAACGTGATCACGTCGCCACTACCACTCGGATCAATCTGGGCACCGAAGCCCGCGCCCGTATCGATAGCCGTCGTCCAATCGAGCGGCGCTGCGTCCGTCCCGTTCAAGTCGCCCGAGGCAAGATTGATGCTAACCGACAATCCGGTGACGTTGGCATTGACCTGCGGCGCACTCAGGGTGGCACTCGCGATGCTAGCCGCAACGGCTACAAAACTACGGGTGTCGGTTGGCGTTCCTACGGCAGGCGCAAGGATGGCAATTCCGAGACTACCATCTGATAGGTCAATCAGAAGGTCGCCGCTACCTATCGACAGGTCGAGAGCGCTGAGACCCAGAGTCAGAAGCGAGGCGTCCGTCAGGTCCGCCACTCCATTCCCGGTCAGGTCCGCATCCACTTCCTGAGAGGTCAGCGCGAAACTGGCTGATCCGGAAATGAAGTCGGCGATGCCGATCGACGTCGTACCTGAAACTTGCAGATTCACTGTATCGGTCAGACCCTCGAAGACCGGCACATCTCCGCCCACTGTCCAGTCAATCTGTGAGGCCCCTACCCCGCTCGCGCCATTGAACAGCAGCTCGGCATCGGTCAGTGTCATCTCGAGAACATCTTCAAGACCAACCAGACCCACACCATCCAAAGAAGCCGACAGCGCGCTGTACACCCGCGGGCCTGCATCCTCGTTGATCAGCGCAAGGTTGAGACTGCCATTGGCAACGAAGAACCCGATCGCTTCGGTCGTGTCGATGGCAGGCAACGCCCCGCCCGTATCGAGAACTGCACCGGCACCGGCAAACAGGCTGGCGCCCGAAAGCGATATCTGCAGCAGGTCCGCATCAAACGCAGCGCCCTGCCCCGCCAAAGTCAGCGCCGGCAGGTCAGTCAGCGAAAGAGTGAACGAGCCGGTTGCGATGATGAAGCCACTTACGTCCAGCGTCAGCGTACCCGCCACACTGGTGACATCAGCCGGGGTCAAATCAACGGACGCCGCCGCAAATCCACTCCAGTCAAGCAGCCCACCTGCGCCCGAAGTCGTATTGACGGAAACCGCCAGATCCTGAGCCGTCACCGTCACGCCCGGGAACCCGTGAATACTGACCGAAGAGGTGGTCAGCTCGAGTCCGGTATAACTCACGGCTGCCGTCGTGATGAAGACGCTGAGGTCGACATTCACACCCGTGGCACTGAAGCCGCTGGCTGCCGAGGTGTCGATAGCCCCACCCGCGAAGACACCACCAGTGCCTGCAAAGATATTGCCGCCGCTCAGCGAAAGATCGACCAGCCGTCCGGAAAGCGTGCCGACTGCGTCCGGGTTTGCGACAGTCTGGTCGTTTACCGTCAACGTCGCCGCAGCCGCGATCAGGACTTCACTGCCCACCGAGAAATTCACATCGGCCGAGATCGACTCGACGCTGGTCACAAAGTCGATGGCAGTGTTCGTCACGGTTGTGGCGAAGTCGATTACATCGCCGCTGGATGGCAGGTTAAAGCTGACGTCCAGATTGCTCAGCGCGCCGGTGATTTCGTCGACACCCAAAAGCGTGCCGCTCAGACCTTCGGCCGATACAGCAAACCAAAGGTCAGCCAAAGCCGCCGTGTCATAGTTGATCGACAACTCGAACGCACCTGCTTCGGCAAGGAAACCGACTGCATCTGCGTTCAGAACATCGTCCGTCAGATCCGCAACCGTGCCGCCGTCATCGACCACAAACACGCCCTCGAAAGAGCCAGCAAACAGACGGCCCGACGTCGCGGAGACCTCGATAAAGTCGACCGATGCGGTGCCACCACCCTCAAGCGTCACAACGCGCGTTCCACTGTCGAAAGTGAAGTCGCCCGAGATTGAGATATTGCCACCGAAGCTCAGCTCGTCCGTACCAGCGCCGTGGATGATCTCGCCGGTCACGAATGCCGTTGGTTCAGTCACGAAGCTGTCGCGCGCAGAACCGCCAGTAAGGTTCTCGATATCGCTGAACGACATGCCGTTTAGCGTGCCGCCATTTATAGTCGTCAAGATCCAGTCGTTTTGAGTGTCCTCGGCCAGGATCGTCTCGCTGGTCGCAAGGGACTGGCTGCCGATGATTGCGCCGACATCATCAAACGTACCCGCATTGACGAGCGCAGCGCCCGATGTCGTGGTGCCCGATACAGTCACGGTTGCCGTTCCGGCCAGAGCGTCTGTGTTGGAGATCGTCAGCTCGATTGACTCGGCCTCCGTCTCGTCGGTCAGATCCAACGTCAGCACGCCTGCGACATCGGCAAAACTTGCCTGCGCGACATCTAAGTCATTGAATTCATTTGCATTAGTTGATGATGCCGGTGCAAGCTCTGCACCCTCATCGGCCAACCCGCTTTTGGCGGCATCAGCATCTTCTTCACCAGAGGCAGCGAACGCACTGAAGTCCACGATTGGACCTTCGGCATCGGCGTCTTCGGCTGGCGCATCGTCCTGCGATCCAGCAGTCAGAGCCTCCAGCTCAGCATCCATTTGCTGCACGATGGGTGCGATCTGCCGCTCTTCGCGTTCGGCATCTTCGGCCAAGGCAGCTAGCGAAGCTGAGATCGGGTCGGCTGAAAGAAGGATCCGGGGCTCAAGCGCTTCGACGTTGAACTTTTCGTCCCGGCTGTACGGGACATCGTTCAAATCTGCGTCGCGTGAAAATCCGTCAGCAAGGTGAGCGTCATCGCTTGCGTCGGGCCCTCGCCCACGCAACAGGTCGGTCAATCCCTTTAAGGAACGTCCCACCAAAACCAACTGTCCCCCACGGACAACGCACTGACACCAGCGCAACTAAACAAGATTACACGCCCTCACCACGAGGGCACACTCCCATGTCGAATAGTTTGTCTAACGAGAGGGAACTTTGCAAGGGAATTATCTAAAATTTGACAATCTTTGTGTTCTTGAAATTTGGGGAAATCTCAGGACAACCGCGGCGACGCCTGTGCTGGTGTCTAACCCTGCGTTAACAATACGACTTCTGGATGGCGCGCCGCGCGCTTGTCGAACGTGTAAAGGCATTGGCACCCCGCCCTGCGCGCCGCGCCTGCAATCATCTGGTCCGCAAAATCCGCGCCTTCGTTGCGATAACGCTCTGTGGCCAGCGCCACAGCGTCAGGTGATTCCAATATGAGCTCTTCGGCGGAAAGCAACGCATCCAGCGCTTCGGAAACCTTCCCCCTGGGGAAGCCGTATGCTCGCTCCAAGACCCAAACGAGCTCGATGAGCACCTCGCAGCCGACAAACCCGGGGTCCTGTTCGGTACATTTTGCCATCAAGTCGCGGGCCAGAGCGCCCTGCCCCGGATCATCCTGCACCAGAAATCGGACCAGAATATTGGTATCGAGACCAATCACCGACGGGCGCGCTCGGCAGCAGCCCCATATATAGCGGTGTCCATATCTTCGATTTCAACAGTCGATCCATCGTGTTGCAGCAAGCCGCCAAGACTGGCCAGCTTGCGAACTGGAAGGATCCTCACCTCATCACCGACCACAAGAAAACAGATCTTGTCTCCCGGATGAAGTCCCAGAGCATCCCGCACGGGCTTGGGCAAGGTTGTCTGGCCTTTGGACGTAAGTGTGGATTGCAGCATAATAACCTCCCTGGAACTCCTTACCTATTCCATAAATGTAAGGACTTCAAGAGGAGCCTTCCCCACGGGGAAAGCGTACATTCCATAGTCAGGCCATATAGTCGTGGCTCTAGTCCTGCCCAGGCTCACCGAGAATGGTGTCATTTCCCGACGCGCCGGGCACCTCCTCCAACGCCGACAGGAATGCCTGCACTGCGGATTCCAGTCGGCGACGGTCAAAACTGGAGAAATCTGTGGCGCCCCGCAGCTCCAATTTACCACTCGCGGCCACGCACCGCACTTCACCATCCACTCCGGTCAGCCTGAATGTGGTCTTCGCTTTGCGAGCAACCGAAGGCGTCGCCCGGCCTTCCCCGCGGGGAAGATCTCCATCCCCCACCTGACCGTGCGAAAATCCGCGCAGAATGGACAGTTCGACCTCAGCATTCCGGTTTGGTCGCACCCGGAGTGCTTGATGAAGATCTTCCACCCCTGGCCTGCCTTCCGAAATCTGCTTGCGAACCGCCAGCCCAAGGTTGCGTGGGATTGCCTCGGGGTGCAGAAGCACGCCGTCCAGCATATCCAGAAGCTCTGCAAACGCTCGAATATACGAACGTTTTTGATACCCCGCAGACGCGTACAACTCGCCGACAGCTTCCGTCATGGACCAGCACGGCACATCAGGATCAGCAGCATAGTCTCGAGCCAGCGTTGCCATCTCGGCAAAGGAAATATCCTTCCGAACGAGATTCTCGTCCACCATGCGCCGGTAACTCGTTGCCAGATCATCGCCAGCTGGAACCATCCCCGCGGGGATGCGCGCCCAGGCCTCGGCACCCGTTTCCTTGTGTAGCGTCTTATAGGCCTGCAGACGCCGCCAACCCTGGATCAATTCGAAGCGCTCTCCAACCGGCTCCACGCGGATCGGATTGGACAAACCGATCTCTCGTATAGACTCCACCAGGTCTTCCAGTTCCGCATCATCAGTGGTTGGCGCACGGTCCCTCATCAACTTCGATACATCCACTGCATCCAGCGGGATGAGATCGGTGATCAGACCCAGCTTCTTCAGCCGGACATGTTCATGTGCCAGCCGGTCATTTTCGGCCCGAACAGCGGCCTCGGTCTCGGCCCGATCCTTTGCCGCCTCTGCGGTTTCACGCACTGCAGACGCCATGGGCCCGCGTCGAGCAGGTGCAGACTTCGTCTCCAATTCGCCCGATGCGCTGGACGCCTCACTCTCTTTCGGGACGTCGATTTCAAACATGCGACGGCGCTTGGTCATGCCGCAGCCTCCTCTGCTTCCATCTGATCCCAGACGTCCTGTACAGTCCCCTCGAATTCCTCAAAGGCACGGTCAAACGATCGTCGCGCCCGTTTCCAGGTTTCGCGCGTCATTTCCCGATAGTCGATCTCATAGACCGAGCTTAGGAAGCGGCCTGATTGTTCGACGGCACGCGTCAACTCGACCGGGTGCTCGCAGACATGTCCGTCAAAGACTTTCCGAAAGGCATCCTGCATGGCACGGTGCAACTCGTTACCGGGCTCGAAGCGCGTCAGCAGGAACCGGATCTCGTGAAACACCTTTGGAAGAGAGACTTTCCCCGTGGGGAAGTTTTCCTGAAAGCCCTCCGACAAATCCTCCAACGCCTCGGCGAGCTGACCGATGAAGCTCGTCGTCGAGTCGTATTCCCAGTAGCCAGGGCCCGACGGGATATACAGAACGTCGGCGGCAAACACGGCGTTCATACTCTGGTAGCCGATCGCAGGCGGGCAATCGAAGATCACGATGTCATATGCATCGTGGGGCAGAGCGTCGAGATATCGCGAGACGCATCCGAAGAAAGACCAGTCCGGAACGAGGTGTCGGTACTGAGCTGATGCAAACTCGACGAACGCCGCATTGGCGCAGGACGGAACCGCATCAATGGTCGGCCAGGAGGTCGGCATTATAAAGTCATCGGTCCGCAAATTCTCGAGGCCGAGATCCCGAATCGAAGAGGGCAGGGCGCGCTCCCCTACGGACCGTCCTGTTTCGGCACCGCGCGACCCGGCGTTCAATCGCGCGGTCTCACGCACGAGATCCCGCACCATTATCCCCCAAACGGTATGTTCCTCCGACACGTCATTGAGGCCCATCGAATGGCTGAGTGTTGCCTGTGGATCAAAATCGACAACCAGAACCCTGTAACCACCCAGCGCGGCCGCATGCGCCATATGCAAAGCAACCGTTGACTTGCCGGCACCGCCTTTGAAGTTCGCCACGGCGACCCGGACCGCTCGTTTCCCCGCGGGGCGGCGCGGTTGAAGTGGTTTGCCCTTGAACTTCAGGCGACGGCGCAGTTCGTTGACCTCCTCAAGCGTGAACCAACGCTGTCGGCCATCTTCCTCCACCTCGCCAGACGGCAGCGTCGGGTCCGCGACCAGCTTTCCACGAAAGGTGGACTGGTTCACCCCGAAAATCAGCTCGGCAACTTCCCAACTGGAGAACCGGCGGAGGTTCTTCGTGTCATGTGGCGAGAAGGTCTGCCTGCGGATCAAGCTCTGAACTTTCAGAGATTGGTCCCGCAGTTGCGCTAGGTCTTCATGGGTATACATGTTTGCCTCGAACGTTATTTCTCGCCGCTTCAGTAATTACGTTGATTTTGAATATATTGCAAAACCCAATATTCCAGTCGTGAACAGGACTGCCAAACGCGCTCAAGATACTGAAACCAAAGAAGAACCGATTCGCTAACAGCCGAGCCAAGTCCCGAATCACTCATGCCAGATCTGGCGGCTACACTAGATCTCGAGGCTAGATATAGGGGGACATGATTCTCTGGACCCTACAAGTTGGGGGGACATCATTGACCAAATAGGGGGACATGCTATACGTCCCCCATTACCTATGAACCTCATCCTTTGGATGGTTTATTGGTCGGATTCTTTGGATTTGTCCCTGCTCAAATCTCCATGCTCTTGACAGCATCGTTAAAACCAACGCTAATAGACGTATCGCTTGGATTAACGTTTGATGCCTCGCGGAAAAATCGAGATGCACAAAGCATCCAACATCAGAGCAGAGCCGCAATAGCGGCCAAAACATGGGTTGCAGTGCACAGCCCAGGAGTTGAGGTCATGCCCCAAACGGGGAAATCATTGTCCGGTCTTGGAGCTGGGGCGCAGAAATACGATGTTCTGACAGCTTTGGGCACATTCGCGCTCGCAGCCGACCGTTCGACGCAAAGACGGGTTCTCCGTCTGATAACGCTGATCACCGCGCGCTATAACTGGCGATTGCGGGAACTGACCGTAGGCCGGAAAGAAATCGCACGGCTATGGTCAGTCGACGAACGCACAGTGAAACGCGAGATCGGTGCGCTCAAGGCGTTGGGGTTTCTCGAGGTCAAACGCCCCGGTGCGCGCGGTAGGGTCACGGCCTATGCCGTGAACCTGAATCAGATCATGGCAGCGTCCCAAGCGGACTGGACCAGAGTCGGTCCGGATTTTGCCGAGCGTATGACCGCGATGACGGGGCAGGGGGCTGATCCCGAAAATCTGGAACGCAAGGTCATACCGTTTCCGCCCGCTGACCACGATGAAGGGTCGGAATGGTCCAAGGCGCGGGCGCTACTGAAACATGCCGACAAAGCGAGGTTTGCAGCCTGGTTTGCACCTCTGTCTCGCGAGGCCCTGACGGATGATCTTCTGATCCTGCGTGCGCCAAGCGCGTTCCATGCAGAATATGTAGAGACACATCTGTTGGGGGAAGCGATCCGGGCAATTGCTGTGACATCGGGTAGAAACCTGTCCGTTCGGATTGTTTCGTAGTGGGGCAGGGGGCTTTACGCCCTGCCGCCTCTTGGTGCAGCATCCCGTCTCACTCCTACGATGACGGAGACCCAAATGGCCGGTGGTTGGGCAAAAGACGGAGCAGTTGGCGAGCAGATTGAAGCATCGATCAATGATGAGCTGACCCGAATGCGTGCGCGCAAGACACTTGTGGGCAACAGTCTCACAAACTGCGCAGAATGTGAGGAGCCTATCCCAGAGGCCCGGCGCGAAGCTGTCCCGGGGGTTAAGCTCTGCATCGAGTGTCAGCAGGAACGCGATGCCCGACCCCAGTTTCGCGGTGGCGTCAACCGCCGTGGCTCGAAAGACAGTCAGCTAAAGTAGCCACCAAGGAGTGCGTCTGGAGTTTTCGCCCAAGTTACCGATCAGGGCACTCCGCCGAGATTCTTGCAGAAGGTTGATCTCACGTTGTCGGACAAAGCACCGGGCTTTGTCATTCTGTGCCCCCAATGGTTCGTCGCAACTGTCTTGCACCGTTCGCGTTGCGGCGTCTAACGTTGCAGATGAATCAAGACCGCCCGTTCCTCGGTATCCTGCTAATGCTGGCCTTCTGCGCACTTGCGCCGCTTGGTGACAGTATTGCGAAAGTGCTGGGGGCGACGCTGGCACTTGGTGTGTTGATCCTGATCCGCTTTGGCGTTCAGGCAATCATCCTCCTTCCCATTGTTCTGTGGCAGGGGACCACCTTGCGTCTTCCGCACGGGATCTTCTGGTGGACGCTGTTGCGCACGTCGTTGCACATTGTCGGTATTGGCCTGATGTTCACGGCGTTGCGTTTCCTGCCATTGGCCGATGCCCTTGCCATAGCCTTTGTCATGCCCTTCATCATGCTGTTGCTGGGGCATTTTGCGATGGGCGAGATTGTCGGCCTGCATCGGTTCTCGGCATGTGCCGTGGGGTTCATCGGCACCCTGTTAGTGGTCCAGCCAAACTTCGTAGAGGTTGGCTATCCCGCATTGTTGCCGCTTGGGGTGGCGGTGGTGTTTGCTCTGTTCATGATGGTCACACGGAAGATTGCACGGGACGTTGACCCGATCAGATTGCAGGCCATCAGCGGGTTTCAGGCATGTGCGCTGCTCTTGCCTTTGCTGGCGCTTTGGCCTGCAGCGCGGGACGGCTTTCATCCGGGGTTGCCCATGGACGTCTGGGCCTTGCTGATCGGGCTTGGTGTGATCGGCACAATGGCGCATCTGTTCATGACCTGGAGCCTCAGGTTCGCCCCAGCCTCGACACTAGCGCCAATGCAGTATCTGGAGATCCCTTTCGGAACGGCGATTGGCTGGCTCATTTTCTCTGACTTGCCGAACGGGCTGGCGGCGGTCGGGATCTGTATCACTGTGGCGGCTGGCCTCTACATCATCCTGCGCGAGCAACGGATCGCAAGGCTGAACAGCGGCCAGCCGACCGCCACCTGATAACCATCGCGCAGGTGGCCAGCCTGCAGAAACATCTGACCGAGGAGCTGACACGATCGTAGCGACACCATCACCTACCCAACGCCAGACCCAGGTGGCGCCCGCAATTCTTTGCATGCTGGGCGGCACAGCGGTGCTTGTGCTGAATGACGGGCTGGTGAAATTGCTGAGTGAAACCTATCCCACCGGACAGTTGTTGTTCACTCGCAGCATGTTCGTCTGGCCTTGGATACTGCTGTTCGCGATGCGAACCGGAGGATTGGCGACCCTGCGTATCAACAATTTCCGGGGACAGGCGCTGCGCAGTGTCTGCGTGATTGCCAGCTCGTTCCTGTTCGTCAATGGTCTGCGCCATCTGTCGCTGACCGATGCGATCGCTGTTGCGTTTACTGGTCCTCTGTTCATCACTGCCCTTGCGCCAATAATGCTGGGCGAGCGGGTTGGATGGCGGCGTTGGCTTGCCGTGTCCGTGGGCTTTGCAGGTGTACTCTTCATGCTGCGCCCCGGTGGCGACACGCTGCAATGGGCGGTCCTGTTCCCGCTGGGCGCTGCGGTATGTGGTGGGATGAGGGATCTGATCACCCGCAAGATCTCAAGCACGGAAACGACAGTCGCGGTTCTGGCAGTCACGACAACCGTCGTTCTGCTTGCCGGTCTGACGACAGCTACGTTCACGACGTGGGTTCCGCTGCGCAACGAGCATCTGGCCGTGTTTGCGACCAGCGGGGTCTTGATCGCAATTGCCCACACGTTGATGATCGAAGCGTTCCGGCGCGGCGAAGCGGCGTTGGTCGCTCCGTTCAAGTACTCGTCCTTGTTGTGGGGCAGTGTCATTGGCTATCTGCTGTTCGGAGATTTGCCGGATCTCTGGACCATAGTCGGTGCGCTCATTATCGTCTCTGCCGGCTTGTATGTGCTGCATCGCGAGGCGAAGGTTCGGGCCAAGGCAATAGCATAGGAGGCTGAGATGGATCTGCGCGCGAACGAGAGAACGGTGTGGATGAACGGGCAGTTCATGCCGGAGAGCCAGGCACTGGTGCCGTACCGCGACCGCAGCTTTCTCTACGGCGATGGTGCCTTTGACCTGACCCGCACCTTCCAGGGACGGATCTTCAAGCTGGAGGAGCATATCGAACGCCTCTACCGTTCGCTCAAGGCGTTGCACATGGACGCGACCATGCCGCCCGAGAAAATGATCGAGATCACGCGGGAGGTCGTCGACCGCAACAGGCACTTGCTGGGTGAGAACGAGGATTTCTGGGTCGGCCAGCGGCTCAGCCGTGGTGTTCTCAAGGTCGAGGGTGACAACTGGGACAATTACGGGCCGAATGTGATCGTCGAATGCTCGCCCATGCCGATTGCCGAGCGCGCGCACATGTACCGCGACGGCGTCGAAGTGGTGACGCCCTCGGTCCGCCGGATACCGCCCGAGTGTCTGACGCCGCGCGCAAAGACGCACAACTACCTCAACCTCATCATGGGTGACATCGAGGTCAAAGCGCAGAACCCGAACGGCTGGGCAATACTGCTGGATATGTCAGGCAACCTGAATGAGGGGCTTGGGTCCAACATTTTTCTCATAAAGGACGGCAAGATCCGCACGCCGCGTGAGAAGTTCGTTCTGCCGGGCGTCAGCCGGGAAACCGCGATCGAGCTTGCGGAATCGCTGGGGATCGCTTGCACCGAGGATGATCTGGACCTCTATGACGCCTACAACGCGGACGAGGCGTTCATCACGTCCACATCGCTTTGCATCTGTCCCATTGCCAGCATCAATGGCGTCAAGATGCCTTCAGGTGCGTTCGGCCCCATCACCCAAAAGCTGATCGATGCCTATGTTGATCTGGTCGACTGTGATTTCGTGCAGCAGTATCTCGACCGGCTTTGAAGGCTATTTCCGGCTGAGACTGTCCGCGATCAGGCAGGTCAGCTCGAACATCAGATTGGCAGCGGTTACCGATGTGATGCCCGTCGGGTCATAGCAGGGCGCGACCTCGCAGATGTCCGCCCCGATCACGTCAAAGCCCATCAGTCCCTGCAGGATCTTCTGCACATCGCGCGGAATGATCCCACCAATTTCGGGAACAGCAGTGCCCGGACAGTAGGACGGATCAAGCCCGTCAATGTCGATGGTGATGTACATCGGCCCGGTCCCAATGGTGCTGCGGATCGTGTCGATAGTGGTGGCCCGGCCTGCGTCCTCGTAATCGTCCATGGTCAGGATCGTGAACCCGGCATCATGGCCATACTGGATATCCTCGGGTACGAACCGCGATCCGCGCAGACCAAGCTGAACGGTGCGTGAGGGATCAATCAGCCCTTCCTCATGTGCGCGGCGCATGAAGGTCGCGTGGTTCACCTTGGTGCCGCACATCTCATCCATTACATCCGCGTGGCTGTCGATCTGCAGAAGCCCGACGGGGCCATCCTTGGCCAGCGCGCGCAGGATCGGTGTCGGGATCGTATGGTCGCCGCCAATCGTGACAGGCCGAATGTCCAACGCTTTCAGGTGGGCAAAGAAGTCCTGGATCATGTCGATAGACGCATCCAGCTTCATGGGGTTCACGGGCGCGTCGCCCACATCCGCGATGTTGCAAAGCTTGTAGGGCTCGACGCCCGTGGACGGATGCGCCATCCGAATGAGCCGGCTTGCATGGCGCACTGCGCCCGGTGCCTCTCGCGGTCCTGATCGGTAGTTCAACCCAATGTCGAAGGGGACACCGACCAACCCAATGTCCAGATCCGCCGCAGGCTCGACCCGCCGGGTCCGCATGAACGTGGCGATATCAGAGAACCGCGGGACCTTGGTTGCGTCAACGGGTTGGTACTTTGCATCCACCATCGTGGTCACCTGCTGTTAGAGAAAAGGGGCTTTCAGGATCATCTGAAACCCTGGGGTGCGAAAGTTCAAGTAGTGCGGTTGACGGGGTTGATTTCCAGCACTCATATCAATAGTTCTGGATATATGGATACAGAACGCGCCCTTGGGATTTTCGCGGCACTCAGCCAGTCCACCCGCCTCGACGTCTTCCGTCTGCTCATCAAGGCAGGAGAGGGCGGCATGTCGGCAGGCGATATCGGTGATGCGCTTGGTGTCCGCCAGAACACCATGTCAGCCAATCTGGCGGTCCTGACGCGGTCCGGGCTGATCCGCAACCAAAGAAATGGTCGTAGCATCCGCTATTTTGTCGACTTGGACGGAATACGCGGCCTGCTTGCTTTCCTGATGGAGGATTGTTGCGGTGGCCGCGCCGAGCTTTGCCAACCCATTATCGATGAACTCGCCTGTGTTTGCTAGGAACCGACATGTCAGATACCCCTAACCTTGAGGAACAGCACTTCCGGGCAATCGAAACAGACCCTTTGCTGACGCCCGATCGTGCAACTCACCCGCTGCGCATACTGCTGCTTTATGGCTCGCTGAGGCAGACGTCCTATAGTCGCCTGATGACGGAGGAAGCCGCACGTGTTCTGACGCGACTGGGGGCCGAGACGCGCACGTTCAGCCCCTCGGGCCTGCCACTGCCGGATGACGCAGAACCAGAGCATCCGAAGGTGCAGGAGTTGCGCGATCTGGTCATCTGGTCCGAGGGTATGGTCTGGTGCTCGCCAGAGCGGCATGGTGCAATGACTGGCATCATGAAAGCCCAGATCGACTGGATACCCCTTGCGCTGGGCGGTGTGCGTCCCACGCAGGGCAAGACCCTTGCTGTCATGCAAGTGAGCGGCGGCTCGCAGAGCTTCAACGCCGTGAACCAGCTGCGCATACTTGGACGATGGATGCGCCTGCTGACGATACCGAACCAGTCATCCACACCAAAGGCGTTTCTGGAATTCGACGGGGCAGGGCGTATGAACCCATCACCGTTCTATGACCGGATGGTCGATGTCATGGAAGAGCTGGTGAAGTTCACGATGCTGACGCGAGACAACAGGGCCTATCTGCTTGACCGGTACTCCGAACGCAAGGAGAGCGCGGCGGAGCTGTCGAAGCGCGTGAACCGCAAGGCGGTCTGACAGACCGCCTTGCGGGCATCTGTGCGAACGTCAAATCATCGAGCTTGGTTTGTAGAACGGCACATGCGCGTCTGCATCATGATAGTCTCGGTAGAACTTCTCGACATGCGGTAGCAGCAGCTTCGAGAGACCGCGCCGCTCGACCTCTTCCTCGGTCAACGCCCGGGTCAGGTCCTGACGCAGTTGCTCCAGTGCGGCCTTGTGGTCCATGCGGGTGAACTTGCTGTCCTGATAGATCACCTCGCCTGCGCACATCACCATGTCGACACCATCTGTCTTCGACCGTTGAATCACGGCATCCAGCACAGGGTAGTCCGGGTCGAGATAGGGATAGGCCAGCTTGTCCCAATCGATCAGGACCATGTCTGCGCCGAGACCCTCCTCCAGTTTGCCGATCTTGCCCCGGAAAGCTGTGGTCGCTGCGCCGCCCGATGTTGCCATGCGCAGGACCTGCGGTGCGGTCGGTACACTGTCATCCATGCCGGGCGTGCGGTGTGCGTTCAGCACCATGCGCAGTTCCTGCAGCATGTCCCGGTCATCGTTGATCCCGGCCTCGTCCATGCCCATGGCAGTGTTGACACCGTGCTTTTCCCAGACGTTCAGCGGCCCGACACCTGAGCGCAGGCGGAAGTTGGACGAACAGTTGTGACAGATGTGGGTGCCGGTCTCGGCCACGCGTTCGATATCGGACTGGTTCAGCCAGACCCCGTGGCCGAGCGTCAGGCGCGGGCCGAGCAGGCCGAAACGGTCGATATATTCCAGAGCAGTGCAGCCGCCCCGGCGCATTGCGTATTCCTTTTGCAGTGCAGTCTCGACCAGGTGCATGTGCAGCGGGGCATCATAGCTGGCGGAGGCATCCGACAACCGCTCCAGTGCCGCATCCGAGCACCAGTGGAGGTTTGCAGGCGCAAGTTGAATGCCGATACGTCCGTGATCCGCATGCTGGCTGTGCAGCGTGTCGAACATTGTCATGAAGTCGTCCAGATCCATGCCGAAGCGGGCGAAATGACGCTCCATCGGCGGGCGCAGATCTTCCGGCAATGAAGCCACGAATTCGGCATCGTCCATGTAGACCAGCCGGTTCTGGTCACGCAGCGCAAAGGAATAGCTGACCCGCATGCCGATATCGTTGTAGGCGCGCAGGACCTCGTTCGCGCCGTCGGTGACAGCGTCCAGTTTGCCGGGGATCCAGCCATGGATGTGTTGGACCGTGGTGCAGCCCGATGAGATCATCTCGAATGCGGAATAAAGCGTGTCGAGGTAGAGGTCGACTGCACGGCATACCATGCGCGTGATGAACCAGAGCTCTAGCGGCATATCCGGCGAGCCAAGCTGTACCGGCGTCAGACCGACATGATGGTGGCCGTTCACAAAACCCGGCAGCAGAACCTGCTTTCCCGTGCCATGCACGGGCAGGTCGGGATGGGCGGCGCTGATTTCCGAGAATGGACCAGTAGCACGGACGAGGCCGTTTTCGACCAGAACGGCCCCATCGTCGATTTGGTTCCATTCATGGCGATCCTTGACGCCTGTGATCACGTGGCGGGCGCGGACGATGCTTGCAGTCATGGGTATCCTCTGATCGGTTCTGGCAGATTTGGTCCTGCGGACCAATGCGAGGGCTCTGCCCTCGCGCTCCCGAGGTATTTTGGCAAGATGAAGAGGTGATGCGGATCAGGTCAAACGAGGGCCTCCTGTTCGGCAAAGGCGCGGTCCACCTCTGCGCTCAGGATATCTGTCAGGTGCTGGCGAATAGCCTGTCCCTCGGGCGAAAACGGATCCCGCGGTCGCGGCATGTCGATTGGCACAATCTCCTTGATCCGTCCGGGGCGTGAAGTGAACACCGCAACACGGTCTGCCAGTGCCACGGCTTCGTCTATGTGGTGCGTGACAAACAGGACCGAAGCCCCGGCGTCTCGCCAGACATCCAGCAGAAAGTCCTGCATTTTCGCACGTGTCTGCACGTCGAGCGCTGCGAAGGGTTCGTCCATCAGCAGCACCTTTGGCTCCATGGCCAGCGCACGTGCCACCGCAACGCGCTGGCGCATGCCACCAGAAAGCTCGTCAGGGCGTTTATCGATTGCGGCGCGCAGACCAACCTTAGAGAGCACTTCCTCAGCGACCTGCTGGCGTTTTGCAGCGTCCGCGCCGCCCAGAGACAGCCCGAAGGTGACGTTTTGCCCGACCGTCAGCCAGGGAAAGAGCGAGGTTTCCTGGAAGATCAGGCTGCGATCTGGCCCCGGTCCGAGGATTGGCGCATCGAACGAGGTGATCTCTCCTGATGTTGCTTCCTCCAAGCCTGCCGCCAGATACAGCAAAGTGGACTTGCCGCAACCCGACGGCCCCAGAAGCACAACGAACTCGCCCGGAGCGACGTCGAGATCGATGGTTGCAATTGCCTCATGTGCCCGGCGCGTGCCGATCGCCCAGATCTTGCCTGTTCCCTTGCATGATATTGCAGCGGTCATCCGAGACTCCCCTGTCCCTTGGGCACCCAATACAGGATGCGCGATTGCAGCGTGCGCAGACCGTAGTCGAACATGAATCCTGTCAGCCCGATCAGGACGATGGTGAAGAACACCAGACCCGGATTGAAAGTGTTGCGTGCCAGCATGATCACCTGACCCAGCCCGTAGCCGACCCCGGTCGCCTCGGCGATCAGGACGACCATCCATGCGCCGAACAGGTTCAGCCGCAGCACGACCAGCAGGCCGGGCAGGATGGCAGGCAAGACGACACGCGTGTAGATCTGCCGCTTGCTCGCGCCCATGGTCCGCGCCACGTTGATGTAGTTCTTGTTGACGCTGTCGATCTGCGTGATCGTTGCCAGCGTCATGGTGAAGAACAGCGCGATGAAGACCATGAAGATCGCGGGCGCGTCGCCTATCCCGAAGAGAAAGATCGCGACAGGTAGCCATGCGATGGGTGAGACGGGCGCCAGCAGAGTGATCGTCGGCAGCGTCAGGTTGCCCATAAGTTGCCAATACCGGATCGCAACGCCCACGGCGATGGACACCGTGGCGGCCAGCAGCAGGCCAAGGATCACGCGATATGTCGTGGAAAGGATCGTGATGACCACTGCCATTGCAGGTGATGGCGCGTCCGTCGCGCCTGCGCCGATCTGCCAGCGTTGGGCTGTGTTGAAATTCTTTGCCTGTCCGGCAATGTCGCCCATGAAGATGTGCGGGGGTGGCAGTAGTTTGGGGTCGGCGAGGCCGACCAGCCACAGGAACTCCCAGATCAGCACGAACATCCCGACGGAGACGATCGTCCAGCCGATTTTTGGCGCCATTTGCTGCCAAAGTTCAGCAAGTGCGGACGGCGGGGTGGGAACCCCGCCGACCGACGCATCAGTACTGGCCATCAGGCCGACTTGACCTTGAGTGCAGCGTGGAGATCCGGGTTCTCCGCGATCACTGCTTCCAGCATCGACCAATCAATGGCATCGGCGCCGGGTTTTTCCTTGATGTAGCCCATCTCGATCAGGCTGTCCGTCCGTCCGAGGATGAAGTCGGTGTTCGAACGCTGATCGACCATGGGTGGCTGCTTGGTCGCGCCAATCACTGCGTTCTCCATCGAGGTCTTGTAGTAGGTGCCGACAACCTCATCGAGCACGGTCTGGGTTTCTGTCTCGAATGCCAGCTGCGATTTCATCATCGCCTTGATCAGCGCCTTGATGGCGTCGGGGTTCTCGGCAATCAGGCTGTCACGGGCGCAGAGCACGCAGTCGGTGTAATTGGGACCGTAGATGTCCTGACCATCGGTCAGCATGTGGCTGCCGGGAACATCCTGCAGCAGTGCGGACGCGTAAGGCTCGATCGTGCAGATCCAGTCCAGCGCACCGGCCTTGAATGCCTCAACCGCTTCTGGCGTGTTGCCCATATAGCGGACATCGACATCCGACATCGCGACGCCGTTCTGCTTGAGATAATCGTAAGGCATCACTTCGAGCGTATCGAGCTGGAACGTGCCCAGCGTCTTGCCCTTCAACTTCTCGGCGCTGTCGAGCCCCGGCTGTCTGCCGATTGCACAACCTTCGATGCCCGAGCCTGCCACGATCTTGACCGGCGCACCGGCAGCGTAGAGCGCAACAAAGCTGGTGTACGGCAGTACGCCCACATCAACGAGGCCAGCTCCCAGGAAGGTAACGTGCTCGGCGAAGGTCGGCGTGTTCACGAATTCCAGAGTAAGGCCGTCTTCCTTTGCCGTCTGACGTGCATGGCTCAGGAACAGGGGAAGGTTGCAGAAGCCCGTGCCGTGTGTGGACTTAACCGTGCTTGCAGCTGATGCAATTCCGGGCAAACCTGATGCAATGCCTAATCCTAAGGCAGACGCTGCCCCTGTCTTAAGCAAGTTCCTCCGAGAAAAGTCAATTCCGGAGATGGCCGGGAAGTTGCGATTTCCATGTTGTTCGCACATAAGAGCGCTCCTTGTGTTTCTGACGCAAGGGGCCCGGGCTTTCGGTTGGTCCTGGGGGCTCGGGCCGCCTGAAAACAGTTAATGCAATATTAATGCCACCAATTGGTGAATTGTAGTCAGATCGATCGCTTTGAAGATATTGTAATGTTATATTATTACTTTAATTGATGCGCATTTTAGTTGCGTCAGGCTCTGATTGAATTTCTTGGCCCGATATTTGCACAGCCCGCTAGGGTGGGCGTGAACATGTCCAGCCTTTATCCGTGCGGGGAAGCAATGCAGAGCCAGCCATCAGAAGTGCGTCTTGGGATGCTCACTCCCTCCTCCAATACGGTGCTCGAGCCGCTGACAGCTGCGATGCTGGCCGATCTGCCTGATGTCACCGCGCATTTCGGGCGCTTCCGTGTGGTCAAGATTGCGCTGGATGCGGATGCGCTGGGCCAGTTCACCATGGATCCGATGCTGGATGCGGCCGATCTGCTGGCTGACGCCAAGGTGCAGGTGATCTGCTGGAACGGAACGTCTTCGGGCTGGATGGGATTTCAATCCGACCACGACCTCTGCGCGGCAATCGAAGCACGAACGGGTGCCAAGGCTTGCTCCTCGGTGCTGGCCCTGAACGAGATCCTTCACGCAACGGACGCACGGCGGATTGCCTTCGTCACGCCATATCTCGACGAAATCCAGTCGGCCATTGTCGCCAACTACCAGAGCGAGGGCTTCGAGGTTGTGGCCGAACGCCACTTGGGCGATCCGGGTAATTATTCGTTTTGCACATACACCGAAGAGCAGATCCTCGACATGTGCCGGGCCGTGGCCGCTGAGAAGCCGGATGCGATCTCGGTCTTCTGCACGAATTTTCGCGGAGCAAGTGTGGCTGAGATCATCGAGGCGGAAACCGGGATCCCGGTCTACGACACGGTGTCTACGGCGCTTTGGAAATCCATGAAGGTCGCCGGAGACGATCCTGCGCGCATCAGAGGATGGGGCCGGATCTTCGATGTCTGACCCTAGTCGTGATCTGATCGGCTATGGTGCTGCACCACCCCAGATCGTCTGGCCGAACGGTGCGCGGGTCGCAGTCTCGATTGTTGTCAACTTCGAGGAAGGTGCCGAGCAACAGGTCGGTGATGGCGATGCTGCGTCCGAACGCATGGGCGAGGTAATCAGCGTTGTCGCACCGGGTACACGGGATCAGGGGCAGGAGCAGATTTTCGCCTATGGCATGCGGGTTGGCCTTTGGCGGTTTCTCGATGCGCTCAAACGGACCGAGATGCCGGCGACCTTCTACATGTGCGGCCGCGCAGTGGCGCGCGCGCCAGCCAATGCCCTTGCTGTGACCGATGCAGGTCACGAAGCTGCATGCCATGGCTGGCTGTGGCGTCCGCACGCGGATTACCCGGATGCTGAAGCCGAGCGAGCAGACCTCCTTCGGTCCATCGAGGCGACACAGGCTGCAACCGGACAACGTCCGCTTGGATTTTTCTGCAGGGGCTCGGAAAGCCCATGGACCCGCGATCTGCTGTCGGAACTGGGCTTCGAATATGTATCCAACGCCTTTGATGATGATCTGCCCTACCATGACGGTGATCTGACGGTGGTCCCGTACAATCTCGACACCAATGACATGAAGTTCTTCCACCCCAATGG
>JBGCFK010000102.1:0-8072 GCA_045106875.1 Paracoccaceae bacterium
TGTTGAGCGCCATGTCGGATACCAGCCAAACTCCGCCGCGGAGGTTGTCGCGCGGCGCGGGAGAACTCATGTGCGTGGTTGCACTAGATTTGCCATCAGTTGGAAGGCGCCCGGAACGAGGTTCGCCATTTGATGGTGGAGGATCAATGACGTGTGTACGTGACGGCCCGCCCCTATGTCGGCAACCAAAAGGCTGCCACTGTGGGGTGCCTCGCCAGAGTCGGCCATTTCCAAAAGTGGTGTGTAAGCTGCATCCCAGCTTTTGGCGAAGTAAAGGCCCCGCTCTTTGACCCACCCCTGCCAAGTGTGGGTTCCGACCGGGTTAGGGTCTTTCAGGACCTCATGATCGACCAAATGGGTCACTTCAGCGGTCTCGTCCGTCACCCGCCAGCGCAATGACGGCATGCCGATTTCCAGCGGTCTTGGAGGGATCGTTTGCGGATCCCAATTGTCCCAGGGCCGATGATACAGGGTCACCAGTGTTCCGCCGTTTTCTACCCACCGGTGGATCCGGGGCATGGCCTCGACAAGACCTGATCGAAAACGCATCGCAAAAATGCCGATGACAAGGCTGTCGAAACCCGCAAGCCTTTCTTCGTTTGATAGGTCGGCATCCTCGAGGGGCGTGACATCCATCCCCACAGCAGCAAGCCATTCATCAACCTGATCGTTACCACTGCCGATATAGCCGATACGCGCCTTTGGCAGCGCGATATCCGCGACCAGGACCCGCAAACAGGCCGTTTCCGCTCGAGCCGTTGGTTCGACATGATCGTATGCGATCCGCCGTACTGCGAAAGCAGGCCGACCGCCCAGATTGAGTGGTAGTTCGAAGGCACCGGTCTTCGGGTGATCCGGTAGCGTCACGTCGAAGCCGTTTGCAGTCCACTTGGCCAACCACCCATTGGGGACGTCGAGTTCTGGTTCCGCGTCCAGCGGCCTAAGGCCTGAAACGGCAACAGAAAGCGTTCTGTTCGACTGATTTGTGTTGAGGAGAGCGCTGTTCGGGGACATCTCCGCCAAAACTGCCGGCATTACGACCGGCGCCGCGTCGAGGGCAACACGTGTTTGAGTATCTCCAAGATCCAGCACGAGTGCAGGCGCCGCAGGAACCGTAGGGTCATAGGCGGATCGATACGGGTCAGAAGGAGCAGCGTCTCTTGGAAGGCTCAATTGACTTTTGTTGGCCGTCCAACCTTTGGGAAGATCAAGTGAAACGCTTACGTCAGCATCGGCTTTATCTAGCTCTATTTCCAAATCGGTGGTGTCGCCGGGATGAAGCCAAATATCCGAGGTTCGGGCGCGGACTTCGATGCCCTTCGCAAAGCGCAAGACTTGACCGAGTTGATCTTCCTTCGCCTGAAGACGGTGAAGGATCATCGGCGCGGCAGCATCGGTGCATTTTGATAAGGCGTCTTTGATGTGGCGAAGGGCGTCCGTAGCGGCATCTGCTACGTCATCGAACCTCGGAAACGCAGCAATGGCGGTATCGATCGCCGCGCCAGCCGCACGCAGCTTTCCGGCGATTGGCTCTGCCCCTGATATGTCCGCTAGATCCGCGACTGTCCGTGGCAAGCCGGAGCACAGCCTTTCATCAGGCCCGGCGACATGGCTTTCGGCAAGGTGAAGCGGCCAGTCGCGGCATTCCCCTGCCGGTACCCAACGCCCCATCCCTTGCGTGCGATGATAGGCGCGTGACTGCTGCCCGATCCTCTCCCAACTCCAGCCACTGATCGGGTCCTTGTCCTTGCCAGCTATTGTCAGTGTTGTAGCGGGCGGGGGCAAGTCATCGTCATAAGCCTGACCCGCGCCTGACCAGGCGGGAAGATACATCTTCGCGATCTTCCAGGGGGGCTGCCCGGAAGCAAAGCCTGTGTCAGCGGCGGCTGCCATCGCGAGATGCGCAGCCTCCGTCATCGCCCGGTGGTGTCCATGTTGGCCAGGAACGTCGAGAAATGTAGGGCAGATGATATCCGGTTTATCCGTTCGTATGATCTCAACGAAACGCGCAAGCGTGCGGTCCTTGCCCCATTTGGCGAGCGTTTCGACTCCGCTCTTTGAGAAACCGAAATCGGTGATGCTGTCTTCAGGCGTTTCGGAGAGCCAGTACATGCGCATGTTCAACACATCGCAAGCACGCTCCATTTCGCGTGTCCGCAAGGCGCCGAGGTCAAAACTGGATTCGGTTCCGATATCATTTTGCCCACCTTCACCACGGGTTGAGCAGGCATATGACAAATTCAAACCGTCGCGGAATGTAAGTGCTGCCAGCATTGAGGTGATCTCGTCATCCGGATGTGCGCCAGTATTCATGAACCTGACGACGCTTGTCAGCGGACGCAGCGCCCACCAGAGCTGCATGATCCTGGGACGTTCACGGTCTTCGCGAAGACGCATCTGATCTTGTGTCGCCATGAAACCTCAGCTTGCGAGTGAAATGGTGGGCGTAAATGCCTGGTTGATGACAAGCGCTGCGGCCCCCAACGTCGCCGTCATGCGCCCGGAGGATCCTCGGATCAGGCGAGGTACCGTTCGGTCCACCCGGTTCGATACGGACTTCACCTGTAGCCCCACGCCCTCGATCAAGTAGTCCAGAATGCCATCCGGCATCGCCCCTCCAAGAATAATCGCTTGCGGATCGAGAAGGTTCTCGACGGTTGCAACGGCGACAGAAAGGGGCGCTTGGGCCCTATCCAGCCAGGCCAGCAGCGTTGGGTTCGCGCGTTCGAACAGGTGCTGCAAGTCCTGCCCGTCGCTGATGACTATGCCCTTGTCAGCCAGTGCTTGCTGCACCGACAAGCGGCTGACGACAGTTTCCAGCAGCACCGTCTGCCCATCGCAGGGCACCGGAATATGACCTATCTCGCCGGCATTTCCATAGGCTCCGGTAGCAAGGGCGCCATTGTGGACCCACCCAAGCCCGAGCCCGGCGCCAAAATACAAAAACGCGTAACTGTCCAGTGCTTGGGCTGCGCCTTTGACGCGCTCGGCGATGGCGGCCGCGTTCGCATCATTCTCGATGATAACGGGCAATCCCAGCGCGCTTTGAAACCATGCGGACAGATCAATGCCCTTCCAACCCGAAAGCTCTGAACCGCTATTCTGAATGCCGGTCTGGCCAAATGGCCCAGGAAGAACAATTCCGGCACCCAAGACCTTCGAGGCACTGACACCCGAGGCCTCCAAAGCCTGCGTCAGCAGTGCAACGACTGCTTCGGTGACCGGTTCGGGACCAACGCTAGTCTGCGCGCGGCGGGCGGAAAAGATCGTCTTGCCCGAGAGATCCAGAAGAGCCGCAAAAACCGCGTCCGGTCGGATTTCGACCCCGAAAGCATAGCCGCCGCCAGGGTTCAGGCCATATTGGACCGCTGGCAGCCCACGTGCTCCGGTGCGGCGTCCAACTTCCAGAATGAGGCCGTCTCCCATCATGTCAGCAATGATATTCGAGACGGCTTGCGTGCTTAGGCCCGAAGCGCGGGCCATCTCTGCTCTTCCCATCTGACCTGCGTCACGAATGCGTTCGAGGATCAACTGGCGATTATGGTTCCGGGACCGTTCGGCGTTGGCTCCGACAGATTTAAGTATGATGGCAGGGCGGGATGTGCGCATATTTCCGGCATTAACTCAATCATGTTGAATTATCAAGTTACTTGAGTTAACGCTTGGCCATAAGGTGCATTGCGCGCCAGATAGCCCACGGCTTGTCAACCGTTGGGTGCCAGAACTGGGAGACACTCCATGGGATTAAGAATGATCAAAGCGACTGCGCTTGCCACAGCAACTAGTGCGGCGGCGTTCTTCGGCGGTACGGCCAATGCTGTCGAGATTGAATACTGGCAGTACTTCTTTGACGCCCGCGTCGAAGCGATGGAACAGCTGATCGAGAATTTTGAAGCCGCAAATCCTGACATCACTGTTGCCATGACCCATTTCCCTTATGCGGATTACCACACCAAGGTCGCCGCGGCTGTGCCTGCGGGTGAGGGGCCAGACGTGGTGCAGCTCTTTTATGGTTGGCTGAATGACTACAAGGAGGCTGAGTTGATCCAGCCACTGCCTGCGGATTCGTTCCCGGCGGACCAGATCAGTGCCGAGTTCTTCCCGATGGTTGGCGCCATGCGCGAAGGCGACAACTACTGGGCGCTGCCTACCGCGGTTCGCTCGCTGGCGCTGTTCTACAACAACCGACTTTTGGAAGAAGCGGGCGTTGAGCCCCCCACCACAATGGAAGAAATGGTCGCCGCCGCGCGAGCAATGACCAAAGTCGACGGCGCGGGAAACATTACCCAAGTTGGCATCACCCAAGGTATGACGGCGCAGGATCACCACTGGTTCCGCGAAGTCCTCGTGCGCCAGTTCGGTGGCGAACCCTACTTGGATGACTATCGTACTGTGAACTACAACTCCGAAGCCGGGGTCAAAGCGCTGGAGTTTTACGTCGGTATGTCTGAGGGCGATGAGCCCATCTCGGCGATCGGCTTTATGGACGAGCCACAAGCCGCCTTCAAAGCGGGCCGCGCAGGCTTGCATATCGATGGCTCGTTTCGCATCGGGTCGCTGAACAACACCCGGGGTCTGGACTGGGGTGTGACCGAGTTGCCAGCAACGGCAGATGGAGTGCAATCCAACTACTCATCCTACTGGGTGAACGCGATCACCACCAAAGCCGAGGGCGAGAAGTACGACGCAGCCGTGAAATTCATGCAATATATTGCTTCCGATGCGGCAATGCAGATCTGGCTCGATGTCGTGGGCGAGCTGCCTGCTAAACCTTCGGTCGGTTTGACCGAAGCCAATGCGAATGATGACACCTTTGGCCCGTTCATCCGAGGGTTGGCATATGCCAACACGACCAAATTCGTCAACGAAAGCGCCCAGCGTCAGTTAATGGTGGAGATGGTGGAGCGCATGACTTTGCAAGGTATGTCTGCCGCCGATAGCATTGCGATCGCAGCGGAGGCCGAGCAGGCGCTGCTGGACGAATTCTACAAAGAATAAATCACCATAAAGGTGCACGCCCCCGGCCTTGAGATAGGCCAGGGGTATCGAGCTGGGAGAATTCATGAAATTCTATCGCAACCTGACGATCCAGCAGAAACAGATCGTGTGGGCCTACGCGTTTCTGGCGCTTCCCATACTTTTTTATTCACTGATCCGCTTCTACCCGACCGGCAATGCGATCCTCATCAGCTTTCAGGATTGGAACCTGCTGGGTGACCGGACATGGACCGGGTTCGATAACTATATCAAACTGTTCAGCGACCCCGTGTTCTGGCAGGTCTTCCGCAACACCTTTGTCTATCTGCTGTTGGGCACGCCAATCAGCCTCGTGATCTCTTTCGTGATTGCCTATCACCTCGACAAGACCCGGTTCATGCATGGCTTTTTGCGCATGCTCTATTTCCTCCCCTTCATGACCAGTGCCGTGGCGATGGCCTGGGTCTGGCGATGGTTTTACCAGCCGGTCCCAATTGGTCTGTTTAATAACTTCCTCGCCAGCTTGGGCATCCCACAGATCAACTTCCTGAACTCCACCACCAACGCGCTGCCCTCGGTGCTGGCACCTGCAGTCTGGGCAGGGCTTGGGTTCCAGATCATCATTTTCATGGCTGGCCTGCGGGCGATCCCGAAGAGTTATTATGAGGCCGCAAAAATTGACGGCGTCGGTTGGTGGACTGTTTTGTGGGAGATTACGATCCCACTCCTGAAACCAACAATCGTCTTCATCGTCGTGTTCTCCTCCATCGGGTTCCTGCGCATCTTCGATCACGTGTTCAACATGACAACGAACAATCCCGGCGGCCCGCTGAACTCTACCAAACCGCTGGTGTTGATGATCTACGAGAGCGCCTTTGACGCCTTCGACATGGGATATGCTGCAGCGCAGACAGTTGTGCTTTTCGTCGTCTTGCTCATCGTCAGCCTGATCCAGCTGCGCATTCTGAGGGACCGCTAGTCTTGGCCGTTGTTGACGAGATCCGCCCCAGCTCGGACGCTTTGCTGAAAAGCGCGGCGCCGAAACGACCGGCTAATATGGGCAATTACGTCCGCTGGTTTTTGCTGTTTTTTGGCGGGATCGCGATGGTCATGCCACTGGCCTATATGATCTCGACCTCGCTGTAATGGCCTCATGCGGTCTATAACCTGCGACTGATACCCGACGAACCGACAATCGAGAACTACACCTATGTGTTGGAGGATGGGCGGTTTTATTGGTGGTTCGTCAACTCGATCATCATCGCTACGATCACAACGATCTGTAACGTGATCTTTGACAGCCTCGTCGGCTACACGCTGTGCAAGTTCAAATTTCCGGGCCGCTACATAATTTTTATCGCGATCCTGTCGACCCTGATGATCCCGACCGAGATGCTGGTGATCCCCTGGTATCTGATGAGCCAGCAATTCGGGTGGCTCGACACGTATTGGGGCATTATGTTTCCGGGTCTGATGACCGCCTTCGGGACCTTCCTGATGAAGCAGTTCTTCGAAACGGTGCCCAATGATTTCATTGAGGCTGCGCGTATTGACGGGCTGAACGAATTGCAGATCTGGTGGACCGTGGCGATGCCGCTTGTGAAGCCCGCTTTGGCGGCTCTGGCGATCTTCGTTTTCTTGGGCAATTGGACCGCCTTCATCTGGCCGCTGATCGTCACGAACTCAGTCGATATGTACACTCTGCCGGTTGGCTTATCGTCCTTTGGCGACGAGGCAGATGTGCAGTGGGAGCTGATCATGACGGGCGCTGCGATCTCGACCATTCCGACGTTGATTGTGTTTTTGATCTTCCAGCGTTTCATCATTCGCGGGGTTGTCATGGCGGGACTAAAAGGATGACCGACAAGAGCACATTTCCAGATCCAGTCTACCGCGACACTGTCCTGGCTCCCCTCTTTGAAGGCGTGAAAGCCAACTATGCTGCCGACATGGGGTCTCTTAATCAGGCGCATCTTGTGATGCTAGCCGAGACGGAGATATTGCCGGCGCAGGACGCCGCTGCTCTTGCTCAGACGCTAAAAGCCATCGAGGCCGAAATTGATATTGAGAGCCTGACATACACAGGCGAGCACGAGGACTATTTCTTCCTGATCGAGGCTGAGTTACGCGCGCGTCTTGGAGACCTCGGGGGCGCGCTGCATACGGCGCGGTCGCGCAATGACATGGATCACACGCTCTTTAAGCTCGCACTTCGGCGTCGGGCCGCGTCATTGATGGAGGATCTGCTCGGACTTACCAACGCGCTGCTTGCAAAAGCGCGGGCAGAGAAGGCAACGCTGATCGTGGCCTATACCCATGGCCAACCTGCGCAGCCGTCCACTTTCGGACATTACCTGGGCGCGGTCGTCGAAGTGTTGCTGCGTGACGCACAGCGTCTACAGATGGCTATGGATGGGTTGGACCATTGCCCAATGGGTGCAGCTGCTATCACAACCTCCGGGTTTCCAATTGACCGAGGCAGAGTTGCGAGCCTGTTGGGCTTCAAAGAACCGCTGCTCAATTCATATGGGTGCATTGCTTCAGTGGACTACGTGACGGGGCTTTACTCGGCCATCAAGCTGGTCTTTGTTCATCTGGGACGGGTCGTTCAGGACTTGCAGTTCTGGTCCGCGTTCGAAGTCGGTCAACTCTACGTGCCCGATGCGCTGGTGCAGGTCAGTTCAATCATGCCGCAAAAACGCAATCCTGTACCCATCGAACACATGCGCCATCTGGCAAGCGTCACGGCAGGGCGCTGCGATATGGTCGTCAACACTATGCACAACACACCGTTCACGGACATGAACGACAGTGAGGGCGAGGTGCAGCAGGCAGGCTATGCTGCGTTCGAGAGTGGCAGCCGGGTTCTGCGGTTGCTCGCCGCTATGTTACCCGCTTGCAAGATACAGGCAGACCGCGTGCGCCAAACTACGGATGCCGCTTGCATCACAATTACCGAGCTTGCAGACACTCTTGTTCGCAACGAGGGTCTCAGCTTCCGGCAGGCCCATGAGATTGCTGCGAAAACCGCAAAAAGGGTGATCGGTGAGGGCGCGCCGCTAAGCGCAGGTTACGCAGCAATGTGCCAAGCTTTC
>JBGCFK010000103.1:0-5487 GCA_045106875.1 Paracoccaceae bacterium
GAGCGTCCAAATCATCCTTACCACCGCGCCCACCGTCGCGCCGCTTTACTTCCCGCCCCACTTCACGGCCACGCCGTACCATCTGGGCGATGCGATCGCTTCGCTGTTCGAGCAGGCTTCGCGGTACTTCACGATCCCGGATCAGCCGATCGTCATCGAGATGGGCGGCCATGAAACGCATGCGCCCTATGAGGTCCGGATCGAAATCAAGCGACCCCACATCCACTAGACCACGAAGGAGAGCCCACCATGGCCAACCAAGAATCGGCGCTGCCCCCACCGCTCGCCACTCCAGAATACAAAATCCGCGAGTTGGAGGAGCGTCTTTCGGATGTGACTGATCAACGCGACGACGCGCTTCAGCACATCGAGCGGCTTGAGCAGCGGCACGAGGGGTTCAAGGCCGGCATCCGGCACGCGATTCAATCGATGCAAACAGGAGGCGCGCACAATGCCCGAAGCTGACACTCAAGACGAGCAGGAGCCCGCGCCGCACGCGCTGATTTTCGTTCGCAACCTTATGGGACGGGCTGATCGCTATGTCGGCAGCCCTGACCCGCGGGCTGAGACGGACACGCCGTTCATGCAGCAGCGCCTGCACACGGGCATGGTCCAGTCGCTGATCTTTGGAGCCTTCAAGATCTTTGGCGACGATGCCCGCGATGCGCAGGCGGATGATCCGAATGAGATCGGGATCAACCAGCTTGTTCGTCTGGCGCAGGAGGCCAAGGCCGCGGCCGAGCTGACGGATCCGGCCGCAGCTGACATCATCGAGCAGCTGATCGAGGCCGCGTTCGCGTCTGCACTTGCTGCCGTCCACACCGCGGCGACGCGGCCCGAGGAGGAGGCAAACGATGTCTGACTCCTTGATGGAAACCGAAGGCGTGAAGAACGACTCCGACAAGGAACACCCGATGGGCCTGATCCACCCGGTGCTTCTCACCGAAACCGCCGCGGTGCTGCGCTACGGTGCCGCCAAATACGAGGCGCACAACCACTACAAGGGCATGGCGTGGTCTCGGCCCTTTGGCGCCCTGATGCGGCACATGTGGGCGTGGTGGGGCGGCGAGGACCACGATCCTGAGACGGGTCTCAGCCACCTCGCACACGCGGCGTGCAATCTGATGTTCCTGATGGAGTACCGGGCTGACCGGCGCGGGACGGACGATCGGTGGGTGCAGCGCCCGGAGGGCCCCCACGATGCTGCCGATATCGGCGACGCGTGGGGCGGTAAGCATATCAAGTGACCACAGCGAAGAAGCTGGAGATATACCAGCGCAACCTGTTGCGGTACGAGGCAGAGGGGAATGCAGAAAAGGTGGCGATCCAGAAGCGGCTTATCGAGCGCTTACGGCAGGATCAGGCAGGGGCGCAGGGGGGCCAGAAGAAGCCCCCCCGCCGCTAGGCTCAGCTGAGGGCGTCCATGTACGCCTTGGCGCGGTGGAAGTCGTAGAACACCATCACCCGCTCTCGCTCCGTGCGATCCTCGGCGGGATCGATCACCAGCCACATCTCGGGCTGGTGTTCCGATTCCAGGAACGCCTTGTCGACCGGGAAGGCGTCGAACTCCTTGAACGAGCCGAGCTGCACCAGATGTTGATAGGTGCCGGTGGCCGGGTCTTTGTGGGCGCGGTATTCCGAGATGTGGGTGTGGCCACCGATCAGAATGTCAGCGTCCGTCTGCCGGAACGTGGTGGCCCGCTTGAGGGCGTGTGCGTTCGAATACTGCGACCGGCCCTGAAACCCGTGGCGCGTGAGAATCTTCACATGGTGCTGGCCGCACCGGATGATGAAGTGGCCGGCAGAACGTCGATAGACGGCGCCGATCTCCTTGTGAACCATGTCGATGGGGTCGTATGGCGCCGAGGTCCAGAGGTCATGGTTGCCGCACACGCTGAACAGGAACGCGCTGCCGTGCTCTGACTTCATCAGGTGCTCGAAGATCGTCCAGCCGGCGTGCGGGTCGGAGCCCTCTTTGAACAGGTGAGCCAGCGCGCGTAGCCAGTTGTCAAACCAGTCGCCTACGTTCATGCCGAAAATGCGGTCCTCGATCGACAGGCGCTCGAATGACTGGATGAAGCGCTCAATGTCGGCGCCGTGATTGTCGAGGTGGGGATCGCCACCAGCCCAGAGCATGAACGGCTTATTTCCGATATCGCGGAGAAGTGCGGGCTTGCGCCAGTCGAGCGTGTTCTGCTTTTTCTGGAAACCCTTTGTCATCGCGGTGCGCGCATCCATGAATGCATCTTGGCAGGGCGCGTTTGTCTTGACCACGTATTCATCTGGCGGCACCACCCCCTCCGCCTGCAATCGTTTCAGCCTTCGTCGGATTGCGGATCGGTTTCCGTTCCCCCCGCGGGCTGCAAACTCCTTCGCGGTGGCGGCGATGATTCGCCCCGTTGATCGCCAAATTTGCAAAAACTCGTCGTCGGTGAACTTGGTTCCTGTGGCCATGATGTGCCTCCAATCAGTACGATTACCCTTTATATACAGGATATTGGATTGATCTAATATACCAAATTTAGAAATCGTTTGACAGTGGACTTGTATCGTTATTGTATATTATAAATTACAACAAAGGAGAGAGACATGCTGAAGGACAAATTCCTGATTTCCGTGGGGCTGTTGTCACTGCTGGTGTTCTTGCTCGGCAGCGCCTGGAGCGCGTCGGCCGCATCACGTAGCGCGGATGGCCGAATGATTTACGTCAGCGCGAAAGGGGGCGAGGACGAGGAAGTCAGGCAGCTCCTGATCGATGTTGGCCGCACCAATGCTGTTTCGATGATCTACGCGGCCGAATGCGGCTTTAGCGACGGCTCCTACTTGATCGAAATGGAGGCCGTGCTGTCTGGAGAGCGGGCGTTCGACTCTGGCGCCGGTGTCTACTATGTCCGGCTCGGTTGGGATATTGGCTCGGGCGAGGTGTGGGCGGCTGATCTCGAATGCCACGAAGGCCTGCTTGCGGCCTTTCAGGCTGAGGCATTTGATCACCTCAATCAGGCTGAAATCCTGATGGCTGCGCTTCCGGTGAACGAAGATGCTTGAGCGCGCAATCATCTCCGATCTGTACGCGGGCGGCGGCGTCTTGCGATACCACACCAACCCGGTCATCGCAAAGCTGGGTCAATGCAACGCGGCCCACCAATGGGGGTGTGCTGCCATGATACTGGCGCTGCATCCGGACCCATCACGCAACTTGATCGCCGAGGCCATTCTGCACGACGCCGGCGAGTTGGATTGCGGCGATATGAGCGGACCCTACAAGCGCGGCAATCCTGAGTTCGCCCAGATGATGGCCGATGCCGAGGAGCGCGCCCGGCAACGCATTGGCGCACCGGCATTCGATCTCACTGATGAGGAGCACGAGTGGCTGAACTTTGTCGACAAGATGGAATGCGTTCTGCACATCCGGCTTTATCTGCCGCATCTGATCCACTCTGATCGGGCGTGGCACGATTTGGCCGACCGGTGCTTGGAGTGCGCTTCGGGGTTGGGGTGTTGGTCTAAGGGGCTTGAGGAAGCTCTGATGGGCCACGACCACCTCTACATGGGTTGAGCGCATGATTCATGACCCGGATCAATACGTCTCCATGCGGCGACTCTGGCACTCGGTGATGCTGAACGTGTTTCGAGACCTCTGCATCACAGGGGAATCGGCAGCAGCACACAACGCTCGATCCATGGCGGCACGGTGGGTCGGAACGTATCCCACTAGCGACTTCAAGCTGGTCTGCGAGCTGTGCGGCGTGGACGCGGAAACCACCCACATGCGGATGAGAGAGATCATTCTCATGTCGGACTTTGAGCGAAAGGAGTGGTGGCATGAACACGGCTTCCTCATTCGAATTTCAGGAGAAGAAAACAATGACTGAACAAACACTTGGACAATACCGCACCATGTCGACGCTGGATGACCCGGCGGGAACGTTGGCTGGAGATCTTCGCGCCATGGGCGCGGACCTGATCGATAAGATCGACGGAATCCCTTGCTACGACACATGGCCCGAAGACCGGCAAGCAGAGGTCGGCCGCAGCAAGGCGCGCGCCATGTCGGCCGTCGAGGACGCTGTGATGCATGCCATCCGTGCCGCCACGAAGCCGCCGCGCATTCTCGACCTGGAGAAGGAGGCGCGGGACCGGGCCGACCGACAGGCAGAGAGCGCTCGGCTTCTCGCAGCGGCGCGCGGCATGACTCCCCCGTCGAGCGAGGCTTAGGCCCGACATGACCGCGAGCAGGCACAAGTGGACTGACGAGCAGGTTCTGGCCGTCCTAGAGATGCGCCAAGAAGGCCACTCTGCGGCCAGCATGGCAGAGGCCATGTCCGCTCGTGTAGGCGTTCGGTTCCGCAAGAACCAGATCATCGGGCAGATTGCAAAGTGCACAGAGCACAGCGACTGCAAGTGCGAGAAGCCCGCGAACAAAGACGGCGGCATGCCAGAAGGATGGTGGCGCCAAGGATTGCAAAGGAGAGAGCAACATGCCTGACAATGAAGCGCCTGACAGCTACCGGGTGGCGGCGGACGAACTGCGCCAGTTCATCGAGCGCGCAGAAAGACTCGAGTCGGAAAAAGCCGACATCGGCACGCAGATCAAAGAGGTCTTCGCGGAGGCTAAGTCCCGCGGCTACGATGCCAAGGTTTTGCGGACGGTCATCGCGCGGCGCAAGATGGCGCCTGACGCTATCGCAGAGGCCGAATCCGTGCTGAAGATGTACGAGGAGGCGCTGCAGTGAGCCTCTTCATGAAATGCGACGCCGAGGGCTGCGACCATCGCGAGACGGTCCCTGAGATGGTGCCCGAGCTTATCGGCACCCCATGCCCCAAGTGCGGCGCCAACCTGATGACGCAGGAAGACTTCGACTACTTCGTCAACACGGTGCTGCCATCGCTCAACGTGATGAAGCTGCTTGGTCTGGTTCGAGACGTCACGGAAGAAGATGCGGACGGGCCCGCCCTGCAGGTTGGAACACACGAGGGTGAGATCAACATCCAGGTTGTGGGCACTGATGCAGCGCCTGCTTAACAATCGACAGGCCGCGGACTATTGTGGCCTGTCTCTACCGATTCTCAAGGAGCTTCCGATAAAGCGCCGTGAGGTCAAACCCGGCATGCTCAGGTATGACCGGCGCGATCTGGACGATTGGATCGACGGGCTGGGGCGCGAGGGGGAAGTCGAGAAGGCGAACACATGCAACGCGGCGGACATAGCGTTCGGCTAAAGGGCCTGAAGCGATACACCGCCAACGGCATTGATTACGTCTACCATCGACCCACCGGCACGCGGTTGCCGCCGATATCCGATCCTGGATTTCTGGACGCCTACGTCTTGGCCGAGAAGGCAAAGCCGAAGCCGGGGCAGAAAAAGGATCGCGGGCCGCCGACAGTGGAGGACGTCTTCCGCCAGCTTCTGCGATCTGATCGCTTCTCCGCCTACAGCGCAAATTACCAGTACGTGACCCAGCTGCACGGGCGCGAGATCTGCAAGAG
>JBGCFK010000104.1:0-10900 GCA_045106875.1 Paracoccaceae bacterium
TTCGCCGTTTTCCTTGCGCCATTCGACCAACGCCGGATCCGGTTCGGTGACGATGTACTGATGCTCGACCGGGATCGCGACCGAAGAGATGCCCAGCAAATCCGCGGTGCGCTGCGCGTGGTTGCCGGTGGCGGTGACGACGTGCTCTGCGCGGATCTCGACGGCCTCGTCAGCGGGCACCAGCCGCCCACCTGTCTCGATCATCTTGCGGCCACTTACGATCCACTCATCGCCAGTCCATTCATAGCCATCGACCTGGGTCTTGCGGTAGATTTCGGCTCCGTGCTGCCGTGCGCCCTTGGCCATGGCTTGGGTCACATCGGCGGGATTAATGTAGCCATCGGTCGGGTGGTAGATCGCGCCCTTGAGGTCCTCAGTCCGTACCAGAGGCCAGCGGGGCTTGATTTGGGCGGGCGTGAGCCATTCCATGTCAATGCCCACGCTTTCGGCGGTCGAGGCATAAAGCATGTACTCGTCCATCCGCGCATCCGTCTGGGCCATGCGCAGGTTGCCGACGACGGAGAACCCGGCATTCAGCCCGGTCTCTTCCTCCAGCTGTTTGTAGAACTTCACCGAGTAGTCGTGGATATGACTCGTTGCATAGGACATGTTGAAGAGTGGCAACAACCCGGCTGCGTGCCATGTCGAGCCCGAGGTAAGCTCGTCACGCTCAAGCAGCACGGTCTCCCATCCGGCTTTGGCCAAATGGTATGCAATACCCGCCCCCACTGCGCCGCCGCCGACGACAACTGCCCTTGCCTGGGTTTTCATGGCTGGATCTCCTGGATGCGTGTCCCTGCTGACGGATATCACGAAACTGCGCCCTGTCGTCATGGGCTGAGACGACATGGGCCGCGTCAATAGCGACCCTGCCGGGCAAGCGCGTAACACAACTCACAGAAGCTTCATGGTGTGTTGGCTAGTATTTTGCCACTCAACGCCCATTTAAAGTCGAAAGGAGATTGCTATGCTGCGAGTGGTTTCAAGACGAATGGCCCTGGCTGTTTCGGGTGCTTCGGCCGTATTGGCAGCAACCTCGGTCCGGGCGAAGGTACAGACCCCCCGCCAGACCGAAGGGCCGTACTATCCGAAGCCTGACCAAAGGATCGCGGACACGGACTGGGACCTTGTGAAGGTGGAAGGTCAGGTTCGGGAGGCCGGAGGCAAGGTACTCTGGCTGCAGGGGCAAGTGCTGGATACAAACGGCACACCGATGCCGGACGTCAAGGTCGAAATCTGGCAATGCGATGTAAACGGGCGCTATCACCACCCACGGGATCAGGGAAACGGCAGGCAACTGGACACCGGCTTTCAAGGTTTCGGCGCGGTGATGACGGATGCCCAGGGTGCTTACCGGTTCCGCACGATCAAGCCGGTGTCGTATCCGGGGCGCACCCCTCACATTCATGCCAAACTGGTTGCCAAGGGGCGAGCGGAACTCGTTACGCAGATCTACATGCTGGACGAGCAGGAGAACCAGCGGGACTTTATCTTTCGCAGCCTTGGACAGCGTGGGCAGGCCGCAGTGTCGATGGATCCTGTTGTCCGCGCTGATGGCGATCTGGAGGCGTTCTTCAACTTCGTGATCTGAACCGGGTCGTCAGACGAACAAGCCTGTGCGTTCAAATTTTGTCACGTCAATCAGGCCCAGATCCGAGATCCGCAGTTCCGGGATCACAACCAGAGCCAACAGCGAATGTTGCATGAACGCATTGTTCATTTGGCACCCGCACGCCTGCATCGCCATCATCAACGTATCGGCGGCCTCGGCCACCCGATGCGCAGATTGGTCGGATATCAATCCGGCGATGGGCAGCGGGATCAGCCCCAACGCCTGACCGCCACGGTAGAGCGCAACGCCCCCACCCTCGGCCCGCAGCCTGTTCGCTGCCAATGCCATATCTGTCTTGGATGTTCCAACGACAATCATGTGGTGGCTATCATGCGCGACTGTGGATGCCAGCGCACAAGGCGCATCATACCCAAACCCTGACACGAAACCGTTGGTGACATTGCCCGTAGACCTATGTCGTTCGACAAGGGCGATCTGACAGATGTCCTCGTTCGACGACATCTGAACGATCCCGTCGGTCACGGGCAGCACCGCCTCCAGGGCTCGGGTAGGAGCCTGGTTCTCGACAACGCCAATCACCCTCGTCCGGACGGCACCGGTCCCGAGAGGCGCTGCGATGTCAAAGTCCTGTGCCACCAGATTGCGACGCATGTGGACGGTTGCGCGGGTCTCGGGTGGATATTCGAATTCAGGTGCCGGACCAAGCATGTGCCCGTCTTCGGCCACGAGTTTGCCCTGCGCGACAACTGTTCGAATTGGTAGTGTTTCAAGATCGTCGGTCAGGATCACGTCGGCTCGGCGTCCCGGCGTGATCGATCCCAGTTCGCGCTCCAGGCCAAAATGTGTGGCCGTGTTGACGGTTGCCATCTGGATTGCTGTCATCGGCGGCACCCCCTCGGCGATCGCGTGACGTACGACCCGGTCCATGTGCCCCTCGCGCACCAGTGTCCCGGAATGACAATCGTCGGTACAAAGTAAAAAGTTGCGCGAGTCGAGACCCTTTTCAGTGATGGCAGTAACCTGCGCTGCCACATCATGCCAGGCAGAGCCGAGGCGCAGCATGGTGCGCATGCCTTGGCGGACACGGGCAATTGCGTCTTCCTCGCGGGTCCCTTCGTGATCGTCTGCTGGCCCGCCAGCCAAATAGGCATGGAATGCTCGACCAAGATCCGGTGACGCATAGTGACCACCCACAGTCTTACCGGCGGCCTGAGTTGCAGCGATTTCGGCCAGCATCGCCGGATCAGCATCCACCACACCGGGGAAGTTCATCATCTCGCCGAGGCCAATGATTCCGGGCCATGTCATGGCCTCGGCCACGTCTTCCGGCCATATCTCATGGCCTGTAGTCTCCAAGCCAGGTGCCGATGGTGCGCAGGAGGGCATCTGCACGAACACGTTCACAGGCTGCAGCAACGCCTCATCATGCATCAGGCGGACGCCTGGAAGCCCAAGCACATTGGCGACCTCATGGGGGTCGATGAACATGGATGTCGTACCATGCGGTGCCACAGCGCGTACGAACTGGGTGACCGTCAGCATGCTGGATTCGACATGCATATGCGCATCGCAGAAGCCCGGCACCATGAACCGGCCGCCCGCGTCAATGAGCTGAGTTTCCGGCCCGATCATGTCCTTCGCGTCGGCGCCGCAATACGCGAAGCGCCCGTTGGCGATCGCGATGTCAGTGCCAAGTATCAGCTCGCCAGAATGGACGTTCACCCAGGTCCCGCCGGTCAGCACAAGGTCTGCTGGCTCCTGACCTGAGACAACCCGGATCAGCCGGGCTGCGCTATCCTGCCAGGTCAGTAGCGGCATCGAGGCTAAGCCGCTGCGCGGCGCACCGCATTCAGCAACGTCTCGGAGACATAGCCATCGGGCACCAATCCACGGGCCTTCTGAAATGCGCGCACGGCAACTCGGCTGTTGGGGCCAATAATCCCGTCCACACCTTGTGTATCGAACCCCAAACGCGTCAGAAGCCCCTGAAGTTCCTGCTTCTCGGTGCGAGATAGTGGACGATCCTCGCGCGGCCAGCCAGTCTGAATTGCACGCTTTCCGGCGATCCGGTCTGCCAATTGCGCGACAGCGAGCGCGTAAGAGGTTGAATTGTTGTATCGTTTGATAACCTTGAAGTTCGGATAGACGGCCAGCGCGGGGCCGCGTGCGCCTGCGGGCAGCAGAATCGCGACCTTCCCGGAGCTAGGCAGTGGGCCGTTCACGCCGCTGATGCCCACATCTTCCCATGCTGAGGCGGGGCGCGTGCTGACACCATCTGCCAACGCAAAATCGAAACCTTGCGGCAAACGAACCTCGACCGCAGCTGGCGCATCGCGCTGCCAGCCAAACCGGCTGAGATAGTTACCGGTTGAGGCCAGTGCATCCACGGCATCCGCCGCCCACAAGTCTCGCTTGCCATCCCCTGTAAAGTCGACCGCGTATTCAAGGAAACTGGTCGGAATGAACTGAGTATGGCCCATGGCGCCAGCCCAGGATCCGACCATACGTCCCGGTGTGATGTCGCCAGCCTGAAGAATGCGGAGTGCGGCCAATAGCTGCTCTTCTGCAAACTTCTTGCGTCGGCCGTCATAGGCCAGCGTTGCCATGCTCTCGATCACCGGTATCGACCCAAAGTTACCACCGAAACTGGTTTCGATGCCCCAGATCGCCAGCATAACCTGTGGATCGACGCCAAAGCGGTCAGCAGCGCGGTTCAGAACTTGCCGCTTTGCATTGAGCTCGCGTTGGCCCGTGCGGACGCGTTTGTTGGAGACGGCGCTGTCCAGATATTCCCATATCGGGCGCGAGAACTCGGGTTGGCGGTTGTCCAGCTCCAAGACCCGGATGTTTAAGGTCACTCCTGCAAACGCGCGGTCGAGCACGCCTTGCGAAATACCAGAAGCCTGCGCCTTGGCTCGAAAGCCCTGTTGCCACTCTCGAAAGCTCCGGGGTGCGGGCTGGATCGTTCCGGCGAGTGATGGGTTCCCGGACGTCGCCGTTTCATTTGCGGCCACGGACTGTCCGGGGTTCCCGGTACACCCGACTGTAAGGCAGGCCATCACAGTTAGAAGCGATGACAGATTGAGATGACGCAGCACCGGCATGGTGTTCTCCCTGGGCCTGTGTCCAATGGTTAATATACCCGCAACGAAGCTAATCGTCGAGACGCGCGCGCCGGGTTATCTGACCAAATTCAGCGCGTCCAATTCTGTCAAACGCCTGATCCAGCGGTTCCGTCGCAACGCACATGTGATGAGCATTTGCGTGGAGAAGCAAGTTTGGACCTGCGACGATACCAACATGACCGCGCCAGAAGATCAGGTCACCACGTTCAGCCGTCTCTTCGGGGTCCAGTGTTCGGCCAAGTTCAGTCTGCTGCATATCCGAGTCGCGTGGGCAGTGATGGCCTGTGGCTTGCAGTGAAAGCTGGACAAGGCCGGAACAATCGATCCCAAGCGAGGATCGACCGCCCCAGTAGTATGGCACATTGAGGAATTTCTCTGCAACAGCGACCCAGTCGGCTGGTGGCTTATCGAGCGATTGCAGGCATTGCATGGGTGCCCACAATTGCTTGCCATCTTCTTGAAGTGAAATTGCGCCATACCCCGCTTCCTGAACTGTAACCGCGACCCTTGCCCGGAAGGGAAGACGGGTCTTGCACTCGGTCTTGAGCGCAGGGGTGTCGTGCAGAACCATGCCCAGAGCGCATACTGCATGCGTGGTCTCGGGCAAATCCTCAAGCGCTTTGGCATCGACGTAGCCCACATAGCCATCGATGACCGATTGCACCCAAGCTGTAGTACCATCCGTGTCGAGGACATCCACCTCCTCGCCAAACAGAAGTTCCGTATCAATCGCGACGCTGTCTGCGTTGTTTCGTAGTGGGACTATGGGGGCTGCCACAGTTCGGCGTTCTGGCGTTACGTAGCGCTCCGCCACAATCCTGCCCTGCAAGTGCATCGCTGCAAGGTCTGGGCGTGCAGGTGTCAACCGGACATCGTGGTTGGTCGCGGTCATCCGCCGTATCGCTCCTCCAGAACGTGTAGAATCGCACGCGCAGCCTGGCATTCACCACCTTTGGGCCTACCGGGTCTGGTTGCCGGGGTCCAGCCGTAGATGTCAAAATGTACCCAAGGGATTTCGCCGACGAACCGCTTCAGAAAAAGGGCAGCGGTGATCGACCCGGCCATGCCGCCTTTGGGCGCATTGTCCAAGTCTGCAATGTCGGGTTCGATATCTCTTTCGTATCCGGGCCAAAGCGGCATGCGCCACATCGGGTCGGCAACTTTTGTGGCCGCGCGCGCAAGATCGTCCGCCAGGTCGTCATCATCTGTGTAGAATGGCACGACGTCCGGTCCCAAAGCCACTCGGGCGGCACCGGTCAAAGTCGCCATGTCTATCAGCAGATCGGGACTATCCTCGACCGCAAGCGCCAATGCATCTGCCAGCACAAGCCGGCCTTCGGCGTCCGTATTGTTGACCTCGACCGTCTTGCCAAGCCGCGATGTGAGGACATCACCAGGACGGAACGAAGGATCGGAAACTGAGTTCTCAACTGCGGGGATCAGAACACGCAGACAGATCGGCAGGTTTAGCCCCATGATCATATGAGCAAGCCCGAGCACGGTGGCTGCGCCGCCCATATCCTTCTTCATCAGGCCCATCGAAGCGCCTGGCTTCAGATTCAGCCCGCCTGTATCGAAGCAAACACCCTTGCCTACAAGCGTGACGCGGGGCGCATCCGCGTTGCCCCAGTTCAGGTCGATCAATCGAGGCGCATCAGATGCTGCACGCCCAACTGCATGGATCAGCGGCAGATTGGCCTCCAGCAGGTCATCGCCTTCGATCACTTCGACAACAGCCCCATGGCGTCCACCAATCTTGCCAGCGGCACTCGCCAGCTTCGTGGGCCCCATGTCATTGGCCGGAGTGTTGATCAGGTCACGAGTGACGAACACTCCCTCAACCGTGCGGATCAAGCGTGCTGGATCAACGCTGTCCGGCGCCAACAAATCAGCAGACACCTCAGAGCCGCCAGGTTTATAGCGCGTGAAGCGGTATCGGCCCAGCAGCCATCCGAGCGCGGCTTCCCCTGCAGCATCCGCATCAAGGTTTGTCGCCAGCTGGTACGTTCCTGCCGGCGCACGGCGCGCAAAGTCACCCAGATGGAATCGATCTCGCCTGCGCGTCGCAGCGTCCCCCCAACCGAACAATACCGCCGTGACATTTCCATCGGCGTCTGGAAGTGGAACCGCTTGGCCGAGCGTACCTTTGAAGCCGGTAGCCCGCGCCCACGTCGCTTCTGCCGCGCTCAACTCTCCGATTGCAGCATCGGCATCGGCCGCGCTTACAAGATAGACGGGAATCGGCGGGTCGCCGTCCATATCCTCGTCCAAAGATGGGTCTTGTTCGGGCTCCGGCTCGATGAGCGCGTCGTCCTCAGGAAGGTCGGATGGGATCATTGCGCGGATTCTCCGGCAAAACAGAACAAGAGGGCAGACTAGTCACGAAAGCCTGTTTCGCAAGTCTCTTAGAGTGCTTCGATGGTTTGTATGGCTGCGTCAAGTATCCTTGGGCATACTGGAATTGCGGCAGTATTTGCCAAGAGCCTCGATTGATGCACTGCGCACGTCGAGCAATGGGCGCACCACGCGCACAGCCGCTCTTGGCGACACAGTTCGGAGGTGCCTGTTGGCCTCTGCGGCATGGCGGGACAAGGCAGACAGGCCCAGATGGCCAGACGCCCCGGTTATGTCATGGGTCAAGCGCAGCAATCCTTCCAGATCAGCATTGTCCGCAAGTTCCGCAACGCGGTCGAGCCGATCGGCCAGTTCGAGCATACCGTCGGCCAACAGCTCCGACGCGACATCCGCACCCAAATGCCCTGACAAGCGTTCGAGATAATTCAGATCCAGAATCTGCACCTCGGGTTCTTCGCTTTTTTCGGACCAGGCTATCATCTCGACCTCTCGCAGCCTCGACCCCCGTGGCGAGACAATCGTGTTTCATTACAATCAGGTCGCTATCATCGAGAGGTTAACGGAACCTATCCAAGCGCAAAGTTGGATTACTTGCGGCGTTGTTGTTCATCAAGTCGTGGCATGATCTCAACGAAATTACAGGGTCGGTGCCGGTAGTCGAGTTGGAGGCTCAGAATCTCGTCCCAACCATCCTTACAGGCGCCAGGACTACCCGGAAGGGCAAAGAGATACGTACCCCCGGCCACGCCACCGCAAGCCCGACTTTGTACTGCCGAAGTGCCTATTTTAGCCATGGAGATATGTGTGAAGACCACGCCGAATGCATCGATTTCCTTCTCGTAGACATCTCGGTGCGCCTCTACGGATATGTCCCTCCCCGTCAGCCCTGTGCCCCCGGTGGAAATCACCACATCTATTTCAGGATCAACGATCCATTGGCGCAACATGCCCGCGACGGTCCGGCGCTCGTCCGGAACGATCGCCCGATTGGCAAGGATATGCCCCGCCTCTGTGATCCGCTGGGCGAGTGTGTCGCCAGAGCGGTCATCCTCGGGCGTGCGCGTATCCGAAACCGTCAGTACGGCAATGCGTACAGGGATGAATTCGCGGGCGTGGTCGATGCGGCTCATCGCATGTCTCCATCCAATGCGGCGCGGAGCGCCAGAAGATCGCGCCAGGCAAGGCGTTTTTCAGCAGGCTGGCGCAGCAGGTAAGCTGGATGAAAGCTGGGCATCACCGGGATATCGAGAGCAGGATGCCTGTGCCAGTTTCCACGCAGTCGCTTGATGCCCGTTTGCGTAGCCAACAGAGCTTTCACTGACGTGTTGCCCACTGCAAAGATGATGTCCGGCTTTGCCAGTGCAATATGCCGTTCCATGAAAGGCAGAAAGGACTGTGCTTCTTGCTCGGAGGGTGTGCGGTTCCCTGGTGGACGCCAGGGCAGGATGTTGGCGATGTAAACGCTTTGCGCAGGGTCTGTGGCTGTGCGCGCCAGCCCAATAGCTGCCAGCATCCGGTCAAGAAGCTGTCCTGCCCTGCCTACAAAGGGCTTTCCGATCCGGTCCTCGTCAGCGCCGGGGGCTTCCCCGACCACCATCAGTCGAGCGCCTGGCAGCCCGTCCGAAAACACAAAGTTCTTCGCGCCCGCTTTCAATGGTGAGCCGTCCCAAGCGCGCATCGATTCTGCCAACGCGTCGAGGCTGCTGGCATCCTTGACGAGACTTCTGACATCTTGGCCATCTTTCAAAGCCAGAGATTCAGGTACAAGCCGCGCGTCTTCCCCTGCGCTCTTTGGACCGTCATTTGCGCGCGGCGTGGCGGGCCTTGAGACCTTGGCCAATGATGCACTCTCAGGTGTCGGCTTTGAAATTTCAAACCGGTCAATGGGCCGGTCCGTGATTGCTTCATCCGCGCCCAGTTCCACCTGCCATGCCAGTGCCGAAAGCATTGCCTCGTGGGTTGGCAAGTCGGTCAATCTACGCACCTTCTCTCGGGTCGATGGGCCGAAGATCCAACGCAAGCTCAGCCTCCAGCGCTGCAGCATGTGACAGCAAAGATGCATCGCCGTGCAATGCGCCAATCATCTGCAATCCCACTGGAAGGCCGTCATGGGTAAACCCACAAGGCAGCGAAAGCGCTGGTGCAGATGTCAGCGTCACAGCCGCAACAATCATCATCCAGTCGATATAAGTGTCAAAGGCAACCCCATCACATTCCATGACCGTACGATCGCCAACCGGGAACGGGGCCACAATCGTCGCAGGCGCCAGCAACAGGTCGTATGTCTCGAAGAACGCTGCATGGCTCGCAATCATGCGTGTCCGGATGGCGTTGGCCTCGGCAATATCAGCGCCCGTGGTCTGCAGACCCTTTTCGATATTCCAGATAACGTCAGGCTTCAGTTTATCCTTGTGGTCCCGATAGTGGACGCGATGCGAGGTGGCGAAGCTGACAGCACGTAGCGTCTGGAAGGCTTCATATGTCCCTGAATAATCCGGGCAGGCTTCTTCGACCGTCGCGCCCAAGGCCTCGAAACGTTTTGCTGCTGCTTCGGTGATCCGCCGCACTTCCGGGTCCACTGGCGTGACGCCCAGGTCCGGCGAATATGCGATGCGGTTTGGCACACGCGGTTTTTCGGCAGCCGCAAGATACGAGGATACATCTGGTTGAGCGAATGGCTCGCGCCGGTCTGCACCCGACATTGCGTCGAGGAAAAGGCCGGTGTCGCCCACATTGCGTGCCAAGGGACCTTGTTGGCCAAGTACGTCGAATGGGTTGGCTGACGGGCCTGCGGGAACCAATCCAGGCGAGGGCCGCATACCGACGCAGCCGCAGAAGCTGGCCGGGTTGCGGCAGGAACCGCCCATGTCCGACCCGTGAGCCAACCAGGCTTGCCCTGACACAAGAGCCGCGGCTGCACCCCCGGACGAACCTGCGACCGAGCGCGAAAGGTTCCAAGGGTTGTGTGTACGCCCCAAGACCTCGTTGAAGGTTGATGCACCCGCTCCGAACTCGGGCGTGTTGGACTTGGCGTAGATCAGCCCACCATTCTCCTCGATCCGTTCGACCACATGTGCGGACGCCGTGGGAATGTTGTCGGCATAGATCGGTGACCCCATGGTGGTCCGAACGCCTGCGACAGGCGAGAGATCCTTGATCGCGACCGGAAGGCCGCCGAGCAAGCCATCTGCCGTCTTGGCGCGTTCACGCGCACGATCGAAGCAGAGCGTTGGCAGCGCGTTGACTTGGCCATCTACTTCAGCCACTCGTGCCTCAAGTGCATCGAGGCAATCACCCGGTGTTATATCACCAGATTTCAGCAGCTTAACAACGTCACGCGCAGTCTTATATAAGAGTTCCATCATCCCTCCGAGGTCTTTTACAAGACATACGCAGCGAATGGCGGTCGCTACAACCCCGACGGTTTATGAGAATGGCTCCTTATGAAATCGCGCTTGGCAATTTCGTACACCGGAAAGTAACATACCTTCAGCCAACATGCGGGACAGCCGCAAGAAATGGGAGAGGGATATATGAGAACGCGCGCAGCCGTCGCATTTGAAGCGGGCAAGCCACTCGAGGTGGTTGAAGTTAATCTGGAGGGTCCAAAGGCCGGCGAGGTCCTCGTCGAGATGAAGGCCACAGGCATTTGCCATACCGACGAATTCACCCGTTCGGGGGCGGACCCGGAAGGCGCGTTTCCCGCGATCCTGGGCCATGAAGGCGCTGGCGTGGTGTTGGAATGCGGGCCGGGCGTGACCACTTTGAAACCAGGCGACCACGTGATTCCGCTCTATACACCGGAGTGCCGCGAGTGTGACTATTGTCTGAACCCCAAGACGAACCT
>JBGCFK010000105.1:0-7300 GCA_045106875.1 Paracoccaceae bacterium
GAGGACCAAGCCGCCCCAACCGTGCAGCGAAGAAGCCATCTATCCCATCCGCAGGACTAAGCGCGAGTTCGCCTGTCGCTTGCCAGTTCGGCGATCGGGCCAAGAAGGCATCGACTTGCGCCTCGTTCTCACGCGACAGGATCGAGCAGGTCATATAAACGACCTGTCCATCCGGCGCGCAGAACCCGGCAGCTTGATCCATAAGCCGCACTTGTGTTGCTTCCAACTCCATCAGACCTCCGGGCGTCAGCCGCCATTTGTGATCTGGATTGCGCCGCCAAGCACCGGAACCGGAACAGGGCGCGTCCACCACGACCAGATCGCAGCACCCCTTTAGGTCACCGAGATCTTGTGTCGATATCATATCGACGCGAACACCTGCGCGCTTGGCGCGCGCAGGCAGATCCTTCATCCGAGCAGGCGAGATGTCATGCGCGATCACTCGCCCGCGCGTTTGCATCAAAGCGCCAAAGGCCAGCGACTTGCCACCGCCTCCGGCGCAGAGATCAAGCACCGTCATACCCGGCTTGGCGTCTGCGAAAGCGGCGACCATCTGGCTCGCTGCGTCTTGTATCTCAACCAAACCGTCCCGGTAAGCTCTGCTTGCAGAGACACGCCGAGCGCCCTCGGTAACGCGCAAGGCGAGCGTCGCCCGCGGGACGGGCTCCACCAGAATACCATCCGCACGTAGGGCATCTTCCGCCTCCACCACGGTGCCTCTGATCGTGTTAACCCTCAGGTCAACCGACGCGCGTTCCCTGAGGGCCGCCAGCGCCTCGTTCGAAACGGCGGACATATCCGTGTCCAGCCAGTCCTGATAATCGAGCCTCACGGCGCGCGGAGCTTCGGCCAGATCCCTCGCGGGAAGCATTTCCGACGCGGTGAGGGCGGCTGGCCCGTAGCCCTCGCCGGTGAAGAGCGCGCCGGGGTCCTGTCCGTTCAGAAGCAGATTACCGCGCACAAGACCACGCGCGTGAGAACATTGGGAGAGCCAGGCCGCAGACCGCATCCGGCGCAGCGTGTCGTAGCACAGATCCGCGATGGCCCTGCGGTCCCCACCGCCCGCGAACCTGTGGCCGCGAGCCCATGCAGCAAGGACCCGGTCAAGCCCCGTCTCACCACCCTGCCATTGGTCCAGGATCTGGATAGCTGCCTGAACCCGAGCGGCCGGGGTCATGTTTTTTCTGCCAAGTCGTCACCAAACCGCATCAAGAGCCGCGGTAATTGGGTGCCTCACGCGTGATCTTTACGTCATGGACATGACTTTCTGTGAGCCCGGCATTGGTGATGCGGACAAACTCGCAACCTGTTCGCATACGCTCGATCGTGGGATGGCCGGTATAGCCCATTGCTGCCCGCAGTCCGCCGACCAGTTGGTGGATCACCGCGCCTGCGGGCCCCTTGTAGGGCACCTGCCCCTCGATTCCTTCGGGAACAAGCTTGTGGGTCTCGGAGACCTCTTTCTGGAAGTACCTGTCCGCAGATCCGCGTGCCATCGCACCAACCGACCCCATGCCGCGATAGGATTTGTATGAACGTCCCTGATAGAGAAACACTTCCCCCGGGGCCTCGTCAGTACCTGCAAGCATCGAGCCCACCATGGCGCAATGTGCGCCTGCGGCGATTGCCTTGGCCATATCTCCCGAGAACTTGATGCCGCCATCAGCGATCACAGGTTGGCCAGTACGGGCCGCCTCTTCGGCGCAGTCCATCACTGCAGTCATTTGGGGCACTCCGACGCCTGCGACAATGCGGGTCGTGCAGATCGAGCCCGGCCCGATCCCCACCTTCACGGCGTCTGCCCCTGCGTCAATCAACGCCCGTGTGGCCGCAGCTGTCGCAACGTTCCCTGCAACAACCTGCACGGCATTGGAGAAGGTCTTGACCTTTTCAACCGCGTGCGCCACCGAAGCCGAGTGGCCGTGGGCCGTGTCGATCACAATCAGATCCACGCCAGCGTCAATCAATGCCTTGGAGCGCTCGTAGCCCGCGTCTCCCACCGTAGTCGCCGCCGCCACGCGAAGGCGACCAAGCTCGTCCTTGCAGGCATGCGGGTTCAGCACGGCCTTCTGGAGATCCTTGACCGTCAGCAGACCCGTCAACGCGCCTGCCTCGTTCACGACCAACAGCTTCTCGATGCGCCGTTCCTGAAGCTGCTTGCGGGCAGCCTCCAGATCGACGGGCTCGCGCACGGTGGCCAGATTTTCCGCCGTCATCAACGTGGAGACAGGTGTCGCGCGGTCGTCCGCAAACCGCATGTCTCGGTTAGTCAGGATGCCAACGAGATGCCCGTCGCCGTTCACCACCGGGAAGCCTGTGACATTGTAGCGTTGCTGCAATGCCTCGGCATCCGCCACAGTCTCGTCGGGTCTGAGAGTTACGGGACTGTAGACAATCCCGCTTTCAAAACGTTTGACCCTGCGCACCTGACGGGCCTGTTCCTCGATATCGAGGTTCCGGTGGATCACGCCCATACCGCCTGCCTGTGCCATACAGATCGCCATATTGGCTTCCGTCACGGTATCCATGGCCGAACTGATGAGCGGAATATTGAGCTCGATGCCTTGCGTGACACGCGTTCGAGTCAATGCTTCGGTCGGCATCACTTCGGATGCGCCCGGAACCAGCAAAACGTCGTCAAAAGTAAGCGCCTCACGTATCTCCATGCCAGCCTCCGGAGTTATCGTTCTTGGCGCTCCCCTATCTCAGAGAGGAAGACGAATGTCCAGCCCGCTGCATCCAAACGGGGTGCGCAGTTAAGCTCCGTACGATGCCAAGCCCTCGCGGCGTCGCCGCTTGCTGCCGCAAAGTGTCGGCGCCCGGTTTCAGGGTCAGTTTCCTGTCAGAGACAAGATCTTAGTCGGCAAGCTCCGTTTGATCGGTCCGACCACGAAAACCTGTCGCCACCACATACATCTCGGCACTGTCCGCCCGCGAGGCAGGCGGTTTGATATGGCTGACCTTGGTGAAATGCTTCTTCAGTAAAGTCAGCAGTTCCAGCTCGGTGCCGCCCTGAAGCACCTTTGCCGCAAAAGCACCCCCTTCGGTCAAGACATCGAACGCGAAATAAGCCGCTGTCTCGGCCAATGCAATGATCCGGAGGTGATCTGTCGCCCGATGCCCACTGGACGAGGCCGCCATATCCGACAACACCACGTCCGCAGCATCCCCCAGAGCAGCCTTGACCTTGGCATCCGCATCGTCTTCCATGCAGTCGAGTTGCATCAGCGTCGTGCCGGGGATCGGGTCCATGACCTGAATGTCGACACCAAGAACCGTGCCCACGGCCTTGCTCTTCTTTTCCCCCAGCGCGTTCACCCTGTTGACCGCGACCTGACACCAACCACCCGGCGCACAGCCCAGATCCACAACCCGTGCCCCGGGCACCAGAAAGCGGAGCTTGTCATCGAGTTCAATCAGCTTGTACGCAGCGCGGCCTCGATATCCATCCCGCCTGGCTGCATGCACATACGGATCATTCAGCTGCCGCTCCAGCCACCGGGTCGATGACAACTTGCGCCCACGTGCGGTTTTGACCCGCGTTTTCAGCTCGCGAGCACCACGGCCGGAAGATTTGCGTGTGCTCATGATGCCCTGTCCTTACGCGCCTGGATCAACCCATAGAGAATTCCCTCGCGCAGTCCCCTGTCCGCAATACGCATTCGCTGAACAGGCCACAACCGCAGGATCGTCATCAGAATGGCCGAACCCGAAATCACCAACTCGGACCGGCCCCTGCCGATCCCCGGATGCCCGGCCCGGCTGTCATGCCCCATGGAGAGCAATCCATCGGCCACATCCGCAGCCGCATCCGCTGGCAGCCAAAGCCCGTCAACACGCGAACGGTCGTAGGCCGTCAGGCCAAGATGCAACGCGCCAAATGTGGTTGCCGTGCCCGATACGCCGATGATCTGCAAATTGCTGCTAACACCGCCGCCATATGGCGCGAACGCCGCCAGGCGTTCTTCGAAGTGCAACGACATCATGGCGAAGCGCTGGGCATCTTCCTCGATCGAGGCAAACCGGTCGTGCAGGGTCGACACACCCATGGGTACGGAGATCCAGTCCTCTATATGGGCCGCCGCTGCGCGCGAAGTTGCAGTTTCATGCTGACCACGCCCCAACGGCGCGAGCGCACGTACAAGGCTTTCGCGGCGTGTGGCAGGAGTGCCGGACATGTCGACCCAGATAAGTTCGGTCGAGCCTCCGCCGATATCGAAGACCAGCAATTGCTCGGCCTCGATATCGATCAGCGGTGCGCAGCCTGCCACTGCCAGACGCGCTTCCTCCTCAGGGGAGATGATATCCAATGCCAATCCCGTCTCCCGGTTCACACGGCGGACAAAGTCCCGGCCATTGGCAGCTCGGCGGCATGCCTCGGTTGCAACGATCCTGTGGTCCCTGACACGGTGATGGCGGATCTTGCCGGCACAGATGCGCAGCGCCTTTACCGCGCGGTCCTGTGCTTCGTCGGACAGAACATTGGAATTCTCGACACCCTCGCCAAGCCGAACAGCACGGCTGAAAGCGTCGACGACTTCGAAACTCTGACCTTGGGGGCGCGCTACCAGCAGCCGACAGTTGTTGGTGCCAAGATCCAACGCCGCGATGGGACCATCGCCGCGACCACGCTGGCCACGGGCAGATCCACGCGAGCGGCGATCGCCTCCATTGCTATCTTGCGATATCGGCACCTTGTGTGCAGCTCCCATGTCCGGACCAGTTCCCGATATAGGATGTCGCAGCATCTACAGCGAGCGCAACCCCGATTGATGAGAAGTCAGGCATGCCACAAGCCCGAGCGACGTGCGCATGCACAGGAGCGAGACAAGGACGTCTTTGGATCGCTCGCGATCCAAAGCCCGTTTGCTTCAGAAGCCCAGCGCGATCATCCGCAGCTGGCAGCCACTTGCATAGCGATGGGTTCGACACCCAGGGCACGGCACACCTGATAAGGCAGATCCGGCTTGTTCATGGTGTAGAGATGCAACCGTTCGACACCATTGGCCATCAGATCATCGCATTGCTCGGCACAGATCGAGACCGACAGCAGATCGTGTTGCTCCTCGCCCTCCGCATTTCGGTAGGCCTTTTCCATCCAGCCCGGGATCGTCGTCCGGCAACGCTCGGCAAAATTCTTCATGCGGCCGAAATTCTCCACAGGCATGATGCCAGGAATAATCGGCGCTGTGATACCCGCAGCCGCACATTTGTCGCGGAAGCGCAGGAACACTTCATTGTCGAAGAATAGCTGAGTGATCGCGTCAGTTGCGCCTGCATCGATCTTGCGTTTCAAATGATCAACATCGTCCTGCGGACAACCGGCATCGGGATGCGGCTCGGGATAGGCCGCAACCGAAATGTCGAACTGGTCCATTTTTGCCAGAGCCTCGACCAATTCCACGGACCCTTTGAAGCCATCGGGATGCGCCTCCCACGCCGTCGCGTCGTCAGGCGCGTCTCCACGCAGCGCCACGATCCGGCGACAGCCAAGCTTGGCATAGGACCGTGCGACTTTGAGCACATCGTCCTTCGAGGCTCCGACACAGGTCAGGTGGCCCGCCACATCCAGCCGCGCGCGTTCGCGAATTGCCAGAATGGCGGCCAGCGTGCGGTCACGTGTGGTTCCTCCGGCCCCATAGGTGACAGAGACGAAATCTGGGCCGAGCGGCGCCAAACGCTCGACCGCAGTCCAAAGGTTCATGCTCGCCTTGGGCGATTTGGGAGGGAAGAACTCGAAACTGATCTTCGGCGAGGTGTCTCTGCCGGAAGCGGTCATATGAGTATCCTTTCGGGTTTCTCGCGCGCAGCTTGGACTGCCAACGCTGCACTCGCGCTGACGGATCTTATACCAGACGTGATTGCGACAACTCAACATCCAAAAGCGACAAATACGTCGCTCGTGCTGCAACTGCGTCCATTGGTGCCACGTTCCCGGCACGGATGGTTCACTTCGATACGTCCAGAAACCATGTCTGGACAAACGCGTGCACCGCCCACTGCCCAAACAGCAATTGTCGTATTCGAAAGACACCTGGTCGAAATTCAATTTCGATTCGCAAATAAGTAGTATTAGTTGGACGGATCCATGGTGAACGGGGCGGACAAATGCCAAACATGACCATTGTCTACTGGCGGGATATCCCGGCGCAGGTGATTATCGGCAAGGGTCGTCGCGCTGCAAAAGCCCCCCTGCCAGAACGCTTTGAGCAGGCCATCGACCGCTGCGCCATGAAAGTCGGCGCCAAAGACGATGATGCCTATATGAGCGGGTTCCACAAACATGATGCCGGCGAAGTCGCCGGTGACGCTGTGGAAGTCGCAAACGCCAAGGCAGCCGAGATCGACGCAGAATACGATTCGGAACGATTGAAAGCCCTGATTGCAAAAGACGGATGGGAAACCACCTGTCAAGCCACCGCCAACAAAGCTGCGGAGTGAGTACCATGTCCAAGATCATCGACCTGTTCTCGCGCAGATCCAAAGCTGCCCCGACGGTGGACGGGGATGTTGCCTCGTTCCTGCGTGGTTTTTCGATTGAGGTGATGCCTCGCACCGCAGCCAAGATCGAAAGCTTCGCCGAGATCCTTCCGCAAGGCACGCGCGTGTACATAGCCCATATCGAGGGCACGCCGATCGCTGACATGGTCGCCACGGCAAAACGCATAGCCAATGAGGGCTTTCCGGTGATGCCGCACTTCCCGGCCCGCGGGATTGCGTCCAAGACCGAACTCGCCGAGTGGATCGAGATGTATCGCGGCGAGGCCGGTGTCGAACAGGCGCTGCTTCTGGCCGGTGGCTATGACACGCCCACAGGTGACTTCGACAACTCGATGGAACTTCTTGAAACCGGGCTCTTTGGCGATTTCAAACGGCTTCATGTGGCGGGTCACCCGGAAGGAAACAAGGATATCGATCCGGATGGCTCCGGCGCAAATGTCTCCTCCGCGTTGCGCTGGAAGCATGCGTTCTCCGAGACCTCGGATGCGGAGATGGCCATCGCGACCCAGTTCCTCTTTGAGGCGGATATCGCGATCGAATGGGCCGATAAGCTGAACGCAGAAGGGATCTCTCTGCCCGTGCACATCGGCATAGCCGGACCCGCGAAGCTTCAGACCATGATCAAGTTTGCGATGGCGTGCGGCGTCGGCCCCTCTCTGCGCGTGCTGCAACGGCGCGCTATGGACGTGGCAAAGCTGCTGCTGCCGTTCGAGCCGACCGAGATCCTCACCGACTTGGCCAAGCACAAGGCTGCCAATCTGGACTTTAACATCGAGCAGGTTCACTTCTTCCCCCTTGG
>JBGCFK010000106.1:0-6023 GCA_045106875.1 Paracoccaceae bacterium
CGTATCGATCTGACGGACGGCGCCCTCAGCGGGTTCGGGATACTGGCCAGCGGAACCGCGGACGCTGCCGAAGGCGCGCTGCTGGATCTCGGTGCCGGACAGTCGGTTCTGCTGGAAGGCGTGGATGCAGGCGATCTTGAATCCAACCAGTTCATTTTTTGATCTCGGGCGGCTCGAAGAAGCTCCAGCAGTTCGAGAACGGCGGGATATCAATATCATGCTCCTGCCGTGTCTGATCCATCCGCGAGAACGCCGTGTGGTACCGCTTCATACGCAGAAGAAACTCCTGCAAGACCCGGCCCGCGCGGTCATCCCGCGCGGCCAGTTCCAGAAGGTGGGCATTGGTGTTCAGCATCAGATCAGTACCGCCCACCTTGAACCGGTCCAGCCCCCAGAATCCTGATTTCGTAGCGGGCAGCAGGTTTGGATAGGTCGCATCCGCAGCCAACCCATCCAGCGCCCGTTCCGCTTCGTACAGCTTCAATGTGTTGGACATGAAGAACGCAGCCGCACCGATTGCCCGCTGGTTTTCATTCACGCCGTGATCAAGAAACGTCTGAAAAGTCGAGATCAGCCAACGCGTTGGCAGGAAACCCAGAAGCACTGGATATTCCTCCGCCCATAGCCGCTGAAACAGGATCGAAGCGTGTTCCTCGTGTCCCGTGCTCCGTCGCAGATAACTGATCACGAGGCCCAGCAGGTAACAGGTCTGCGGCGACTTCTGGAAGCGTGCGGCTAGAATACGAGCCTGGTTCTCGATCTTCTCGCGGCCCACATCTGGTAATTCCGCCTCCGCCTCGACCGGCACACCGCGCAGTATCGTCAGATCACTATCAAGGGCAGGCATCAGATTTGGCTGCTCTTGCTCACTGCCACGCCATGCTGTCCGAGACCAGAGTGCTTCCAGCTCCTTGGACAACCATTCCGGACGCGCCGGTCGTGACGGCCAGGGCGGACGGCCCAATGCTGATGCAACAGGCTTTGCATGCTGTTTGCGGTCCCAGATGCTCAGCTTCGCGGCCTGCACGGCTTCGTTCGAGGCACCTGACTTATTGGCCTCCTCCAGCAAGCGCAGAACTTCTTCGGAGGGTGAACTGTTCGGCCGTGCGGCCCCGGGTGACAAAAACGAGGCTGAGCCGGGACCACCCAACACCTCGAACAGTGCTGCACTGGCCGAAAAACCTTCACGATCCTCGTAGGGGATGACGACAAAGTCTTCACCCAGACGTTCGCGTGGTCGGTCCGTCACCTGTTCCCACAGCCCATCCAAACCTTTCATATAATTCATGTATCCGTCGAAGCTTTTGAATTTCTGTCGATACTTCAGCAGTTGGGCATAGGAACTGCGCAGCCAACGGTCCGGGTCGCGGGTGAAGAAGTAGAACCGAACCCGGTCCTTTGGAAACGCCTTGCGCAACCTGTTCAGCGCTGGCCACAGTCGCGGATAGGGACGGCGGTCCTTTGTGCGGCCCGGCAATTCACCGGCAAAGTCCTCACACGAGACCAGGATATCACCTCGAACGCGTCGACAAAGTGCTGTGAATTCCGTAAGCAGGCGTTCTGCATCCCCCTCGTTTTGTCGGTTCATGGCGGCGGCGAGCGACCAGATGCACGGGTCAGCAATCGGCGTGATACCTAGCGCCGCTGCAATCTTGGCCCGATGCGCGTGCAGATCGTGCTGTATAGCAGTGGAGCCGGTTTTGTGCGGCCCGACATGGATGTGGATCGTCCGTTCCTTTCCACGCCCAAGCAACAACATGTTATCTCCTGCAACCGTGTCCGAAACTACTTTGTAGAGCCAGACAAGCATGTTCCGCAGGTTGCGTCCAGCGAAGCAAACAACCGCAGGAGCAAGGCGGCCTGTTGGGGCGCCTTCAAGAATCAGGCTAGTTCAGCTTTCCAAGAATGACCAAGAAGGTTGTTCGGCGCCCGATTTCTCCGACACCTGACTCTGTCTCCATCGGAGGCTGGCAGGACGAGCGACAAAGATGAAAGCGTCCAGATGTGGATGCGAAGGTTTCCCAGCTTGATGTACAGTTATGGGCCTCGGGCTTCCGGCGCTTCAGCAGCGATCGTTTCGTAGCTGATCGGCAACCTGTACTCCAAAGCCGAAGATCTTCGCGAAGGGTTCTACCAGGATTAGTTGAACTCGAAACAGCCGACGCCGACCTAGGTCCTGGTGGCGAACATACGGCGATCGAGCGGCTCGCAAAAAAAACGTGGCATTTGCGCTTTGCTGAATGGTGTTGACCCTCCAGCCTGATCCGAATTGAGTGCAAGGATTCGGTCACCACCCATGACGGAAGTGGCGCCCAGATGCCCAAATAAGTGTTTCCGTTGTGCAGATTGCATTTGCCTTGCAGCAGGCGAAAACCAGACCGACAAGTGGTGAGGCCTGTCGAAAGATGGGAATTGCTCAGGCGACACCTTACCGCTGGAAGAGAGTCTTTTCCAGAGTGGGGCTCGCTAAGATCCGTCCGCTTTTACAGCTTCAACTGAAAATAGCAGGCTTGAGAACCCTGTTCCTGACCTGAACTTGGACAGTGAGCCATGTCACACCAATGGCCCAATGATGCGCATCAGTCATGAAGTGATCTATCAGTCGCTTGTCATTCAAGGACGTGGCGCATCGCGCCGCAAAATCGTCACATCCTTGCGGTCTGGACGTGCTCTGCAGGTTCCTCGAGCACGGCGTAGTGGCAAGGCAAAAAGGAAAGCTGAAGACTGACACAAGCATTCAAATCTATTTCTGCGACCCTGAATGCCCGTGGCAACGCGGCAGCAACGAGAACACCAACGGGCTTCTGAGGCAGCACGTACCGGAGGCAACAGATCTCGGCTTCCATGACGCCGATACGCTGGACGCGATTGCATGCACAGTTACCAATCGTCCCAGCAAGCCCCACGGATGCAAAACGCCCGCAGATGCGTTCGATGATGTACTGGGATGAGATACTGAAAAACCGTTCCGACGACCGATTGAATCCGCCTTGCATACCGCGATCGCTGTGATGACCCAGGTCGGGCGGGCGGCGTCAGATGTGGATGGCCGTCTTGAGCGCACCCATGCAGAGGGTTCTTTTCAGGCTTTCAGAGATGGACCGGCCGACGATCTCGATGGTCCCGAGATCTTTAACGGCAGCAAGGTAGAGCCAGCCCTCATCGGTGGGAATGTATGAGATGCCGGCAAGCCAGATCGTGTCAGGTGTCATGATCCTGAAGTTGCGATCCGGCAGGTTCGACGCGATGCCGTAGGAATGCCTATTGTCCGTGGTCATCGGTAACCGACGTTTGAGTCTTGGTGGCCGAAGTTTGTTCACTTTTCTGAGTTCGGTCACTGTCTTGCGGTAAACACGGCGGCTCCGGTCCCGCAACAGTGTATGGATGCCCGGTGCGCAATGGCGTTGTTTGCTTTCCTCGATAACCGCACGGATCTCACCAATCAGCACTCATGCCGGGCTGCGCGCGCCGCCCGTTCAGGGGCAGTCCGGTGCCAGGCCCGAAACCAGTTGCGGCTCACGCGAAGTGTCCGACACATCAGAGAGATTGCATGGTCACAGGCATGGGCAGCGATCAAGGCGAGTTTAGCAAACATGTCTTCGCCGTCCGCTTTGTGAAAGAGGCGGATGCCTTGCGCACTACCTCATTCTCCTACTACAAGCGTTTCACGTCACGGCGAAGCTGCGCTAATTCGGCCGCCTCTGCCTTGCTTTGTGCCATCGCCCCCACCCATCCTGCAGCCGGTAGCTCAAGGTGCCAGGCCTTCAACTGGCCAGTCGCGACCCCCAGCCCTGCAGAGAAGCTGGCGAGGGCCACGGCCGGCTCGGAACGACGCTCCGCAGCCTGCTATTTATATTTCGGCTTGAACCACCGTCTGTTTCGCTTCGTCAACTGTATCCACCGGTTCGGAGGTTGTTTTGACCCCATGTCCGGGATCTCGGGTCAAAGTCATCCGTCGCCTCGAATACAACAGTGCACCTCGACCTTCGGGGCAGCTTCAGATATCAGACGCGAAAGCTCAGCAATCTGGAACACCATATGCCCGATATCATCTACACTAAAGTTGACGAAGCGCCGGAGCTAGCCTCTGCTTCACTGTTGCCGATAATCCAGAAATTTGCCGCAGCCGCCAACGTCAGCGTTGGCACAAAAGACATCAGTCTGGCCGGGCGCATTCTCGCGGCCTTTCCCGAACACTTGAGCGCAGATCAACTTCAGTCCGATGATCTGCAGGAACTGGGTCGTTTGGTTAATACAGCCGAGGCGAATGTCATCAAGCTGCCGAACATCTCCGCGTCCGTGCCTCAGCTGGTTGGCGCAATCAAAGAGCTTCAATCGCAGGGTTTCGCGCTACCAGACTATCCAGAAACCCCGGAAACTGCTTCGGATAAAGCCATTCGAGCCAAGTACGATGCGATCAAGGGATCGGCGGTCAATCCGGTTCTGCGTGAAGGCAATTCTGATCGGCGCGCTGCGAAGGCAGTGAAAAGCTTCGCACAAGCGAACCCTCATCGTATGGGCGAGTGGGCTGCCGAAAGTAAAACCCATGTGTCCTCGATGTCGGGAAATGACTTCTTCTCGAACGAGAGCTCTGCCACGCTCGGGGCCGCAACCGGCGCTCGAATTGTGCTTGAAACCAGCTCGGGTAAGAAAGTCCTGAAAGAAGGTCTTCAGTATCCCGCAGGCACAGTTGTCGATGCGACTTTCATGAGCATTGCTGCCCTCAAAGAGTTTCTCGCCTCTGAAATTGAAAAGACAAAGGATCAGGGCATCCTTTTCTCACTGCACCTTAAAGCAACGATGATGAAAGTGTCCGACCCCATTCTGTTCGGTCATGCGGTAAAAGCCTTTTTGGCACCCGTTTTCGAAAAACACGGGAATGCGTTGGAGGAAATCGGTGTAAATCCCAATTCGGGTCTGGGTGACCTGTTGGAACGCGTCAAAGACAACGCTACGATCATGGCAGATATCGACACCTGCATGGCAACACGCCCACCCATGTACATGGTCGATTCAGACCGGGGTATCACCAATCTGCACGTGTCATCTGATGTGATCATCGACGCCTCGATGCCAGCGCTTATTCGCGCTGGCGGTAAAGGCTGGGGCCCAGACGGCAATGAAGCAGACGCCAATTGCGTGATCCCAGACAACTCCTACGCTCCGGTTTATGACGAAGCGATCAACTTCTTCAAAGAGCACGGCAAGCTGAACCCGGCCACCGCAGGTACGGTTCAGAACATTGGCCTCATGGCACAGAAAGCCGAGGAATACGGCTCACACCCGACAACATTCGAGATCCCGGAAGCGGGCACGGTAAAGCTGATCCTTGATGATGGCACAGTACTGCATCAACACACCGTCGACGCCGGCGATATCTGGCGGTCGTCATCGACCCGCAAGGCTCCGATCGAGGATTGGGTCAACCTTGCAATCTCTCGTCAGAAATCTGAAGGCTGCGAAGCTATATTCTGGCTAGATAAACGCCGTGCGCATGACGCAGAACTCATCGCCTACGTAGAGCCTATTCTTGCAACGCAAGGGGTTGCCGAGAAATTCAAAATCATGGCTCCACGCGAAGCCACACGCGCGTCGCTCGAAACCATTACCAACGGCAACAATTCGATCGCTGTCACCGGCAACGTCTTGCGCGACTATCTAACCGACCTCTTTCCAATATTGGAATTGGCAACGTCGGCCAAAATGCTTTCGATTGTTAAGCTGATGAACGGCGGTGGGCTTTTCGAAACCGGGGCCGGCGGCTCGGCACCAAAACATGTTCAGCAGTTGAATGAAGAGAACCACCTGCGCTGGGACAGTCTGGGAGAGTTCTGTGCGCTTGGAGAAAGTTTGATCTTCCTCGCCGACGCCAAAGGCAACGAGAAAGCTCGGATCCTTGGCAAGGCTGTCGAGGCGGCGACCCAAGGCATTCTGGACCATGACCGATCCCCTTCTCGCAAGGTAGGTGAGCCCGACAATCGCACCAGCCACTACTGGTTTGCGCGGTATTGGGCGCAAGCCGT
>JBGCFK010000107.1:0-12006 GCA_045106875.1 Paracoccaceae bacterium
TGGATGGAGATCGGTTTTGGTGGCGGCGAGCATATGCTGGCGCAGGCCCAGGCCAACCCCGACGTGCAGATCATCGGTGCTGATCCCTACATAAATGGCGTCGCGAAGCTGTTGGCGATGATTGAACGCGCAGGCGTGCGCAACCTCGCTGTGACAGACGCTGATGCGCGGGATGTTATGGACGTCCTTCCAGACAGCTCAATCGCGCGGGCTTTCTTGCTTTACCCAGATCCCTGGCCGAAAGCGCGGCACCACAAGCGACGTTTTATGAACCCACCACAACTAGCGCCATTGGCGCGTGTTCTGGCCACAGGCGCGCATTTCAGGGTAGCGACAGATATAGAGGATTATGTCCGCCATTCGCTGGACGCCATGGACAGGGACCCAAATTTTCGATGGATGGCTGAACGACCGCAGGAATGGCGGGAGCCCTGGACCGACTGGCCCTCCACCCGATACGAGGCAAAAGCTCTGCGCGAGGGCCGAACACCGCATTACCTGACATTTACGCGGATCTGAGCGCGCGCTATTTCACGCTGTTGCCTTCTCCAACCGAACTCTGTGCAAGTTGCGGAATGTCATCCATTTCGACAACATGCACGCCGACATAGCGCCCAACGCGTTCGACGCGAAACTGAGTGCTAAGGTCGGTTTCAGTTGCATGCAAAGTGATTGCGTGGGTCTGATCGTCCACCAAACGCACCCTGCTGCGAAGAACCTCGCCAGTGTTCTCCACGAACAACATGGTGACGTTGTAATGGTCCTCGTCGTGGTCAAAGAAAACGGTTAACTGAGCCGCACGTCCTTGTACGTGGATCGTTTCTGCGGGATGCGCGAGAATTGCAACGGGCTCTGCTACGGCGACACCTGTGAGGGACATCAAAGCCCCTACCAATAACGGCTTGAACATGAAAAAAACTCCGCCATCCAATCAATCTATACGCACACTGAAGCAACTGCCACAGTCGCCGATGTGATTTCTGTCACAATCAGCAATAATTATAGGTTAATCAGGAATAATGAACGAAGCGTTAATGGTTTGAACAGGCGCCAATCGCATTTCTACTGTGTAACCGATGCGCCGAAATGTGTAACGATGCGGGCCGCCAGCATCCTCGCGCTCTCCGACAATCACGCTATGACTCTGGCCATCGCTGAGGCGGACGCGCGTGCGCAGTACACTGGTGGGATCCTCAGCCTCTGAGAAAAGCATGGTGAGTTCGACCATGTCACCATCAACCTCGAAGAAAGCTGTCGCTGTGGAAGAGTCGCTACCCAAACGCGCCGCTGAGCCCGGGCGCTCCAACAACACACGCTCCCCTGCTGGACCCAACGAGTAGTAGAGCCCCAGAACCACCAGGAACACACAGCCAAACGCCAATGCCAGTTGAGCTATACCGCGCAACGAAGCCACATCACATCCCCGACTAAAGACCACACCAAAAGACAGGTCCAACAAAGTTATGATGTCGGGTCTAAGTGCGGCAGAATTGCGACGCAATGACCCTCAGAGCACATTCTTGAAGTTTTGATGCCAACATGGTTGCACCGTTCCACACGAAAATAGTGGAGTTTCTGTTAATATTTGTCACTCTGAGTCTGAGTTCGCTTGAAATCCATCAATAAATCAAAGCGATAGTAGGAGTCTCAAAATGCAACCGAGCGTAGCTGCGTTCTTCGATGAGCCCACAAACACCGCGTCCTACATTGTTTGCGATCTGCAAAGTTCCGCCTGTGCCATCATAGACTCAGTCCTCGACCTGGACTACGCGGCAGGGCGAATCGCTACTAACGCCGCAGACCGACTCATCGCGCACGTCCGTGCAGAAGGCCTGGAGGTCCAATGGATTCTGGAAACCCACGTTCATGCCGATCATCTTTCAGCCGCGCCCTATCTTCAGGAGCAGTTGGGCGGCAGGATCGGCATCGGCGCAGGCATCACCGAGGTGCAGGAGGTCTTCGGAAAGGTCTTCAACGCCGGCACTGCATTCGAACGCAGCGGCAGCGATTTCGACCAGCTCTTTGTCGAGCAGGATCGCATTGAAATCGGCAATCTCACCGCCTTCGTCCTGCATACGCCAGGCCATACTCCCGCCTGCCTGACCTATGTTGTTGGCGACGCGGCGTTTGTCGGTGACACGATCTTCATGCCCGATTTCGGCACCGCGCGCTGCGACTTCCCGGGCGGCGATGCCCGGCAGCTTTGGCACTCGATCCACAAGATCCTCAGCCTGCCCGACGAAACGCGCATCTTCACTTGCCATGACTACAAGGCTCCGGGTCGTAACGAGTTCGCGTGGGAATCGACTGTTGGCGAGCAGAAAGCAAAGAACAAACATATAGCAACGGTGACCGAGGATGAGTTCGTCGAGATGCGAGAAAGCCGCGATGCAACCCTTGCCATGCCAAAACTGATCGTACCCTCGATCCAGGTGAACATGCGAGCGGGCAAACTGCCAGCGGCCGAGGACAATGGTACGGTCTATCTGAAGGTGCCGATCAACAGGCTTTAGGAAATGCGGGTCCCAGCAGGCAGAGGCAGACCATTCAGAAACGCTTCAGCTTCGGCCGGGGATTTTCCTGCGCGTTGCAAGCGGAGCAAACGAACCGCGCTCTCGCCACACGCAATCAACAGGTTGTCGTCCAGCGCCGTGCCAGGGGGGGCGTGGCGGGACGGGCTTTCTGTCCGAGACAGCAGCACCTTGACCCGATCGCCCTCAATCTCGCACCACGAGCCCGGAAAGGGTGAAAGCCCACGGATATGGCAATCAACATCTGCAGCAGATCGTGTCCAGTCGATCCGCGCCTCGGCTTTGTCGATCTTGTGGGCGTAGATGATACCGTCCTCTGGCTGAGGACAGGGCGTGATTGTGCCCTGATGCAGATCAGCGAGGGTCTGTGCCATCAGAGGCGCACCGATCCCGGCCAACCGATCGTGCAGCGTCGCAGCAGTGTCATCAATGCTGATAGGCGTGCGCGCCTCGGCCAGCACATCGCCTGTGTCGAGACCAACATCCATCTGCATGACTGCTACACCGGTTTCCGCATCACCAGCCATGATCGCCCTTTGGATCGGTGCGGCGCCTCGCCAGCGTGGCAGAAGTGATGCATGAAGGTTAAGGCACCCCAGTCGCGGGGCGTCCAGGGCGGCCTTGGGAAGGATCTGACCATAGGCAACCACAACGGCGGCGTCCGCATTCAGTGACTGGAACCCTGCCAGGACGTCGTTGTCGCGAAACCTCTCGGGCGTCTCGACATCGAGGCCAGCGGCCTCTGCCGCCTTTTGCACAGGCGAAGGGCGCAAGGACTTGCCGCGGCCCGCCGGCCTTGGTGGTTGCGTGTAGACCCGCGCAACATCGTGCCCAGCGTCCAGCAACGCCTGCAGAACCGGAACCGAAAAATCCGGCGTGCCCATGAAGACCAGCCTCATGCGCGCTTCCGTGCGCGTTGCGCCTTCTTGTGCGCTTCCAGAATTCTGCGCCGACGCATCGGGGCCATTCGGTCAAAGAACATGCGCCCATCAAGGTGGTCGATCTGATGTTGAATCGATGTCGACCAGAGCCCGTCAAAGCGGCGTTGCTGACCGGTACCAGTCTCGTCGGTGAAGCTGACCTCAACCCAGTCGGGGCGCGCAACTTCGCCATGGAGATCGGGCATGTTGGGCGAACCTTCAGTGATGGTCTGCATGCGTTCGGACGCTGCAATCAGCACCGGATTGGCCAGCCGCACGGGCTGGTCGTGGGTATCCGAGCAATCGACGACGGCAAGGCGCAGGCTGATCCCAAGTTGTGGCGCGGCCAACCCGACACCGGATCCGGGCATGGCATACATGGCACGAAGCATTTCGTCCCAGATCGCACAGATCTCGTCGGTGACGGCGTCGACCGGAGCGGCCTTGGCACGCAATATCGGATTTGGGAACGGCAGATAGGCGCGATGCCCCGCACCGTCATCAGCCACGCGCACGCTCGCGTTTCAACTTTTGCATCTTGGAAGTGATCATCCGTCGCCGCATGGGGCTGAGATAGTCGATGAAAAGCTTGCCGTCGAGGTGGTCGATCTCGTGCTGCACGCACACCGCCCAGGTGTTCTCGAAAGTCTCCTCCTGCACCTCGCCATCACGATCCAGATAGCGCACGGTGACCGCTTTGGGACGGGTCACATTGGCGAAGATTTCAGGGATGGACAGGCAACCCTCTTCGTACTCCGAAACCTCGTCAGCGGACCAGATGATCTCTGGATTGATCAGACACATGGGCCGGTTGGTTTCCGTCTCTTCGCGCTGGGCGCAGTCCATGACCAGCATCCGCAGATTCACGCCAACCTGGGGCGCAGCAAGACCGATACCGGGTGCCTCGTACATTGTATCCAGCATCTCACCGGCCAGTGCCCGTATCTCGTCCGAGATGTCGGGTACAGCGTCGCAGACCTTCTTCAGGCGTGGGTCTGGATGGATGAGGATCGGGCGTCGCATGGCAGGGCGAAATAGGGGTTTGCAGTCGAGAGGTCAACCGGTGGCAGACGCTCAGGCTGCACGATCCGCAATCATACGCCGCGTGATCGGATGATCAGGATATCGTTCCTGACAAATCCGGACCATGTCGTCGGCACGGGCAGGCTGATTCATGCGCGTCAGGAGATCCACGAGCGTACGGAACATCTTGCCGGGGGCGCGGTAAAGCTCGACCATCCGCTCCAATTCGGCCACGGCATCCGGCAAGCGGTCCAAGCGGTCCAGCAATGCTGACCGCTGGATAGAGAACTCGCCATCCATGGGCGCCAAAGAAATCGCCCGATCGATGGCCGCCAAAGCCTCCTCAGGCGCGTCCTCTCCGTCCAGGGCCTTGGCAAGCAATGCAGGAATGATCGGCAACCCAATGCCGGGCGCATCGGCGCGGGCGAGCAGCCTTGCCGCACGGCGATGCTTACGCGTACGGAGCAACAACATGCCGCACCATGCCTGTATCATCGGTATGCCTTTGCCAAGGGCGGCCGCCTGCTCGGCAGCTTCGGTTGCCTTGCCGAACTTCTTGCTTATGGCGTAAGCGTGGCTGAGGCGCTGCCATGTCATGACATGTTCGGGATGGGCCTTGGTCAGACTGGTCAGCTTTTCCCAAGCGACTTCAACATCACCATCAAAGGCATCGAGCACAGCCAGCAGGCTTGCCTGCTCCGGCACGTCTTCGACAGGCGCACTCTGGAGCATCAGACGCGCCTGCTTGATTGCACCGCTGCGCTTGGCCGCCGTAAGCGATACAGAGCGCAGCAAGGGCGCAAAGTCCCAGATAGCCGTGTCAATATTGGCGATACCATCCGGCAACCCGACATCGGGCGCGCGCACGATCTCGGGGTACTCCATCACCATATGCTTCAGTGGCCCTCGTCGGCGATGCAAACTGAGTTGTAGCGGGCTGACGGGCAGAAAGTTTGCAGCCGTCAGCACGCCGCGCTGTACCAGCGCAGGGATCAGGATGCGCGAGGCATGGCCCGTTGCGCTATGCCAGAACCCGTTGGCGATATGATGCATTGCGGCCTTGCGATCGCCCTTGCGGAAATGCGCATAGCCATGTTCCATCTCGGCGTCGACGAAGTAGCGCACGTGGTAGACGTAGCGGTCGAACATGTGCCGTGCTGTCTTGAGGACACCGTCCACATCATCTGCCTTGTGCTGGTAGCGCATGGCGTCGGGGTAGATGAAAGCTATGTTCAGTCCCGCTGCAACTTGCCCACCGAACAGCTGCCCAGCTTCCGCCCAGCGTTCCTGTTTCTCCAACCACGGACCGACATGGGCCAAAGACTGGCCGATCTCGCCATCGCCCGAAAAGCTGTCTGGGCGCTCATGCAAACGGGCAATCAATCGCTCGTGCGCGGCGTCGGACATCTCGGGGGTCATGTCTTCGGTGACCGAACGTTTTACTGCATGGCCCAATTCGACAGCTGTTGAAGAAAAGGCGCTCCGCTCCGGCGCAATGATCTTGGCGCAGCGCGACATTGCCCACAGCTCGATAAAGTCACGCTGCGCTTCTGTCATGTTGTCCAGATCGACGATGTCGTGAATGGTTCGGAGTCCTGGAAAAGACGAGGTGTAGTGATCCAGTGTCGGTCCATCATCCGAAAACAGGATCGCGCGTCCACCACCCTGCACGGGTCCATCGCCCAACGCGGCTTCCATGTGCAACTCGTAGAACTCGTTTGGCACCATCTTATGCGGCCAGGGCTTGTTCTTTGCCGCCAGCCCATCCGTAAGATCGCCCCGCCGGATATGATAGGCCACCGCACCATCAAGCGCATTGTTGATCGCAGCGAGCGGTGCCTGAAGCGCAGGTGCAAACGGGAGCGCCGCCAACGCCGTCAGAAACGCCTGTTTGACTTGGATAGGGTCTTCGCCTTCCAGCACATTGATCCCAAAAGCCTGATCAACGGCAATGTCGCGGCCTTGCCCCACAAGGTCCCACAACATATCGGGGCCTCCGCGCGCAACATCTCCTATGCGGCCCATGGTCGTTCGCCGTTTCTGCCAGGCATCGCGATCGATGAAGCGTTCGGCAACAAAGCCCGCGTCGAACAGTTCGGTTGCGTCGTTGAACACAGCGGTGACGTCAACGGCGAACGGCCAATAGACGGCAAACTCCACCCCATAATCCGTAGAAAGACGCATGGCATTGATCAGAGTCAGCAGCCGGGCGCCCAGCCGGTCATTGCGAAAGGCGATGAGCTTGCCGGGTGTATCAACCATTGACGACCTTCTTGGATGCAGCATCGGCGGCGTCGGCCTCCCGATCCATCTCCAACGCCATCTTGTCGAGGTGGTGTTCCAGATCTGCGAGCTTCCGATGCCCCTCTGGGTGACGTTTCTTGATCTCCGTCAGCAGCGACCGTGCGGGCTCGAGAGCCTCCACACGCATCAGGTAACGCGCTGCCATCAACTTTAGCGAAATAGAACCGCGCCATGCCGCACATTTGCGCAGATCCTTGTATTGGCGCATCGCCCCGACCTGGTCACGTTCCTTGGCCGCAGAGCGCATAAGACATCCAGCAATCCGTTGGCGGTAGTACTGCTGCTTCTCTGACGCGGCGAGTTCCAGGCAACGCTGGAAGCAGGCATTGCGCGCTTCTGGATCCGGGTTTTCCCAGCCTTGGAAATAATGGTAGGCGGCACTGCTCTCCAACGTCTCTGCCAGATCTTCAAAAATGCTCGCGTCAATTGGTCCGGCTGCCACTGCTGCGATCAGCGACTTGAGGAAGCCACCTTCGGTCAGCACTCCCCCCGGCGTATGCGCATTACCTGCCAGAGGCAGCAGCGTCAGCGGACCAAACCGGTCAAGCCGAGCGATATGCGGGCCATCGAACTTGTTGTCTGGCGAATAGATTATGTACGCTTCCGCATGGGCAGGCGAGAGCGTGTTGAGATCGCCGAGAGGTCCAGTCCAGTCCTCGCCCAGCGCATAGTCAAAGCGCTTTTCCCATGGGACTTTGGCAGGATCGAGCGTGCTCTGCGGCGATATTGCCAGCGCAACGGAGCCTGGGATCATAGTCGAATAGGCAAGCGCACCGAAACCACCCATGGAAAGTCCATAGAGTACGATGCGTGTCTTTCCCTCAGCAATCCGAGCAAATTCCGCGCTGGCGAAAAACGCTGCCAGATCAGGTTTCAGGAACCAATCCGCAGCACGCGCCTTGACAGATAACACGCTCCAGCCATTGCGAGAAAGCTCCTGCAAACCCCAACCCAGGCGACCTTCGGCCGCGTGTTTGGGCAGCCCCGCGTGATCAAACGTGATCCACAAAGTGTGATCTCCGGGCAGATAATCCAGCAGATAGTTTTCAAGATGAATCGCGCTTGGACGCAATGGCGTAGACATGATTCAGGCCACCCCTTCCAGATTCAAGGACACAAGAGTCCCATTCACCTTGTCCATATGCGGCAGATAGGCCTGACTGTAGTCATCGATGTGGGCGTGTTCGGTGCTTTGCCAATCCCAGCGTCTGGCCGAGCTGAACCCGGCCTCCTTCAGCATCCGTGTCAAATCCGTCTCGTCAAACACATTGCCGTGGTAGTCGTACTTGTCGCGCTGCCCGCCAATCATAAGCCCGCGCACGTCTTCGAGGCCACGGTCAAGCACACCAGACAGGTAAAGCTTCGCGCAGGCCTCGTAGTCCGGCACCGCCAAACGCAGCACGCCTCCGGGGCGCAGCACGCGGCGCCATTCGGTCAGGACACGAACGGTTTCCTTGCGACCGAAATGCTCCAGCACATGACAAGCATATATCAGGTCGCTCGATCCGTCCGGGATGAACGGCAGATCATCGACTGGGCCGATCTTGTCCACATGAGGGTAATCGAGAGCATCCACATGGAACCAACCCTCGATATGCTTGACCCCACAACCGAGGTGGAGCTTGCTGTAATCGGCCATGTCGCCTCCTATGCCGCATTGCGCTGGCCACCGGTTTCCCGGAACCAAGCATACATCTTGTCCAACCCCGCGCGGATCGACGTCTTCGGGCGCCAGCCCAACGCATTGAGTCGTGTATTGTCCATGATCTTCCGCGGTGTCCCATCCGGTTTGGAGCTGTCCCAGGTGATGCGGCCCCGGTAACCGGTCACATCGGCCATCATCTCGGTGAGGTCCCTTATCGAGATCTCCTCGGAGGATCCGACATTGATCATCCCGCCATCGCTGTATGAACGCATCAGAAACACGCAGGCATCCGCAAGATCATCGGCATCGATCAGTTCGCGGAGCGGCGAGCCTGTGCCCCATGCGATCACCTCCCTAGCGTCTTCGGCGCCAGCTTCATGGAATCGACGCATTAGGCCCGCCACCACATGGCTGCTTTCGGGGTCAAAATTGTCGCCTACACCATAGACATTTGACGGCATGACCGTGAACGCCTCGAACCCATATTGACGGCGATAGGCATCGCACATGGTCTTGCCCGCTATCTTGGCGATCGCATATGGCAGGTTGGTGGGCTCAAGCTCACCGGTCAGCAAAGCATCCTCGCGGATCGGCTGTTCGGCATGTTTGGGGTAGATGCAGGACGAACCTAGAAAAAGCAGCTTCTCGGCGCCGTTCTGGTAGGCTGCATCGATGACATTGGTCTGGATCGCCAGATTCTCGCGTATGAAATCGCCGCCATAGAGGTCATTGGCAAGGATCCCACCGACCTTGGCGGCGGCCAGGAATACGTGGGTGGGACGCTCTTGCGCAAAGAACGCATCGACGGCAGCGCGATCTGTCAGGTCAAGATCTGCCCGCGTACGGGTGATCGGCATTGATCCGCACGCGACCAATGCACGGCAGATGGCCGAGCCGACCATGCCTCGGTGTCCTGCAACGTAGATTCTCGCCGTGTCGTTCATCTCACTCACCACGTAGGGCGCATCGTGGGGCGCGCTGGTGCACGCTGATGCACCGTTACATCAAGTCATTCTCCGGCTGACGCGACCGATTTGCCGCGTACCAGTCCGCTGTCAGCTGCATACCATCCCGCAAGGCAACCTTCGGATCATACCCCAAAGCCCGCATCTTCGAGATGTCCGGGCATCGGCGCGACGTTGCCCCGGCTGCAGCTGCTCCAGGTACTATCTCCAGATCGACCCCGCAGACCTCGCCCGTTATCTTGACCAGTTCGCGGACAGTGACCTCATGATCGTTGCCGATGTGATAGACCTCGCGATGTGCCCCTCTGGCATGCATCCGAAGGATACCGTCGACCACATCATCGACGTAGGCAAAGGCCCGTGTCTCTGTCCCATCTGACTGGATCTCGAACCGGGTCTCGCCAGCATCGAGGGCAGCCAACGCCCGCAAAATGAACTGCGGAGCGACATGTTTCCAGCCCATGTCGGGACCATAGACATTGTGAGGCCGAAACGCCTGTACCTTCCGAAAATGATCTTTCCCGTAGTTGAAGGCGATCAGTTCCGAGACGATCTTGGAGCCGCCATAGGAATAGCGCGGGTTCAGACTGTCAGGCAGCATCAGGGGCACGTTCTCGTCTGTGGGCACAGAGGGAGGTTGCTGATAAACTTCGGCCGATGACGCTACGACCAGATCTGGCACATCAGCTTTCTGACAAGCCTCGACCACTGCCAAAGCGCCGCGCAGGCCAACGTCTAGAACCAACTCCGGACGAGTATAGAAATTCTCGGTCCCATTGATCGCAGCCAAATGAAAGACAACCTCGGCTCCCTTGCACGCCGCTGTCACGGCTTCGGCGTCGCGCACATCGCAGGTGCGCAGATCAACCTGATCCGCAACTTCGGCAAAACGGCTCTGATCGCCGCGCAGCATGTTGTCCACGCAGACGACATCATGCCCGTCGCGCACCAGTTTCTTGACCAGATAGGCGCCGATGAAACCGCCCCCGCCTGTGACCACTACCCGGCTCATGCGTGCACCTTCAGCTCGCGCGTGCCGGTGTTGCCGACGGCAAAGTAATTCGGACCAAGCTCGTAGGGGCGCAGATCAGAGAAGTGGTTCCAATAATCGTAGATGAAACCGGTTGGCGCCATCGCACGCAGCATCTGACGGGGGCGCCAGGTTGCAAGAACAGGATGGTTGTTTGCGATGATCGCGATATTGGCATCGGTGACGGCGCCTTGGATATCATCAGCTATCCTGGCATTGACCGAGACGTCCCGCAGATCCTTGGCGGAACAGACCGGATCATAGAGCGTCACTTCGGCATCAGGTGCATGGGCCACAATCGCTTCCAGTACGCGCAAGGACATCGCACCGCGCAGGTCATCTGTTGCAGGCACACCCTTGAAAGCCATGCCCAGCAAGGCAATTCGCGGCGATCCTTCGGTGCGGCGGCGGTGCTGTTCGAGAATCCATGCAACCGTCTCGTCTGGTTGACGTTCGTTGACCCGGCGCGCAGCGGTGGTGATGTCCAGTTCGACCCCGACGGAGCGCAGTGACTGAGCCAGAATATGCGGGTCCTTCTCGAGGCACGGTCCGCCGACAAGACCGGGTAGTGCGACATTGGTCCGCTCGTAACCCAGTTTGCCGCCCGGAATCACCTCCATCGCGTTCACCCCGAACGCATCGCAAATGCGGGCAACTTCATTGGCAAAGCCGAACTGCACATCACGGAAGGTATTGTCGACCAACTTGATGATCTCGGCAGTTTCGAGTGATGAGACCTGAACGGCAGTCGGCGTCAATTTGTAAAAGAAATGTGCTGCGCGTTCACGCGTTTCGGGCGTGTCGGCCCCGACGATTTGGGGAAGGCGGCGCAGTTCGTGCATCGCCTTACCTTCGAGTGTACGTTCAGGACACATGGCAATCTCGAACCGCTTGCCGGAGGCTGCCAGAATCGGCGCAACGACTTCGCGCGCTGTGCCGATCTTGACGGTCGAGCGCAGAATGACCAATGCGCCATCGGGCATGTTGTCGGCCACCGCGCGGGTTGCGGCTTCGATAAAGTCGAGCCGTGCGCGACCATCGTCTCCCAAAGGCGTGCCGACTGTGATGACGTAGATTTCAGCTTCGACAGCTTCACTAAGCGATGGAACGGCGGTCAGATGATCTGTCTCGACAGCGTGCGCCAGCATCTCAGCAAGGCCATTCTCAGAGAAGTGCGGCCGCCCACCATTGGTCAAGTCAACCACATCTTTGCGATGCTCGACGCCCAGAACGCGGAAACCTGTATCGGCCAAAGCCACTGCCAGCGTCAGCCCCACATAGCCCAGCCCAACAATGGCCACGTCATACTGCATGCTCTGCGTCCTTTCTGGGCGCCAACCGGTCCGGGTTTCAACCCGCAATCTGGCCCTTTCCGAATGTGGAATAGGCCAAAAGTCTGGCCGAGAAGTGAATCTCTGTCGGACCCGCCATTTTGCGCGTCTTCTATGCGATCCGCCCGACCGTGGAAACCCCGCTGGCTGCCTGAGATCAGGGAGCCAGAATGATCTTTGGTGGAGCTGCTCCCTGATCAACATCGCGGAAGCTCTGCGGACCTTCGGATAGAGGACGAACCTCTGTCCAACCTGCA
>JBGCFK010000108.1:0-7485 GCA_045106875.1 Paracoccaceae bacterium
GCCACGGATCAGCTCGACCCATATTCAGAATGATGTGGTCACATTGGACACAGGGGATCTGACAGGCATCACCGCCTACGACTGGCGGGAGGTGGGCACGACCTTCACCCGCAGCACCGAGGCAACATTCAGCCCTCTGGGGCTTGGTAACCGCTATTTCGAATGTGCGGTAACCTGCGATCAGGGTGTTGTGGTCAGCCCGCCCTTTCAGGCTTATGCGACGTCCATGATGGGCGAAATGATGCCGGCAGCTCACATGAGCGATGACAGGGCCATCCTGTCCATCATCCCGCAGAGCGAGGCTACCCATGTCGCGGTAGCAGACGGTTCCTGGACCGACAGTGCCACCTGGTATGAAGGCAAGGTGCCACGCAACGGGGCGGTTGTGCTGATCCCGCACGACATTACCGTGACCTATGACAATTCGGACACCAACATCCGCCTTGACCGGGTACGGGTAGACGGCAGCCTGATCTGGGCGCTCGACCGCACCACCGAGCTATGCGTGGAAACGCTGGTCGTCACCCGTGGTGGCGCCATGGTGATTGGTACGTCTTCGGGCCGGGTGCCCGCGCAGTATCGCCATGACATCATCATCAGCGGTAAGGATTATTCCGCAAGGAGCTTCAGGCCGACCGACCTCAAGGCCTCCAACTTTCTTGAGACACGCGGCTGGGGCCGGGGCGTTCTGGTTCAGGGTCTGTGCCGCATCTGGGGGGCCGAGAAGACCACCTGGTTCAAGGCGGATCCGATTGACCAGGGCGCCACATCCCTGCGCGCGCGGGGAAATGTTCTGGGCCTTTCGGTCGGGGACGAGATTTGCATCGGTGGCACGGACCAGAGCTATACCTACGTGCCGAACGAAGAACACGCGCCAGTCTATCAGGATGAATACCGCACAGTTACAGCGATCAACGGCAGCGATATCTCGTGGGACGCGCCGCTGACGCATCCGCACAAGAACCAGTTGCCCGGCTCGACACGCACAGACCTTTACCCCGCAATCATGGTGCGCCGGAACAAGAACGTCTGCATCACTTCCGAGGTGAAGGACGATATCTCCAGACGCGGCCATTTCGCAGTGATGCACCACTGGGCCACGCTGGATGTGTGGGACATGGAAGCCTTCGAGCTGGGCCGGACAGACAAATCCATCCCCGCCGGGATTATCAATGATACGGGCGCTTTCGAATTTGCGCCGGAAAACAACGGCGGGACAACCAGCACCGCCGCCCTGACGCCACGGTCAAACCTTCAGGGCCGGTACTCCCTGCATGCGCATCTTCTGGGGCATATGCACATGGGGGACCGCCCGATCATGAGCAATTGCGTGGCTGATGGCTCTCCGGGCTGGGGTATTGTCGATCACAACAACGATATGGATATCGACACCTGTGCCGCCCATAACTTCTTTGGGTGCGGGATCGTGGCCGAAGCCGGCAGTGAGACCGGCAAATGGATCAACAACCTGGTCATGCACACCAGTGTTGTCGGCAATGGTGGAACCAATTTTGCCAACGGCCCCAAGAACATGTCCAAAGCGCTCGATGAGCATGGCGACCTGTTTCGGCATGGGTTCGGTTACGGATTCCGCGGCCGGGCTGTCCGCCAGGTAGGCAATGTGGCCTGCAGCGTGACCTACGGGCGCTCTTACAGCCACCGGGAGCATGCCAACAACGCCGCACTGGTGAAACCCATCAACCCGCCGCGCAGCTCGATTGACATTCAGGGTCAGGGTTACCCGAAAAACCCGAACTATACCTTCAACGACCAGTTTGATTTCGTGGACATGCCGATCGTCCACAGCGCCGATGAAGAGAGCATCGCGGTCATGGCCGGGACTTTCGTGACGAAATCACAGCACTTGCAGAACCACGATGTGAACGTGCGCTTCAAACGTCACCTTGCCTGGGGATACCAGTTTTACAATGCGTCGCCTGAGTACGTCGGTGTCTACATCCTTGAAGACTTCGACAGTGTTGCAGGAAAGAACTACCAGAACGTGTCGTCTGGTATCGCCTTTGGCGCCAATACCCATGAGGTGGCCTTCACCAGGGTACGCTCGGAAGGCAACTCGGAAGCCATCCTGGTGCGTGGGCAGGATACAACGGGGAACCACGATGATTACGTGGCCAGTACGAACCCGCGCTGGATGATCTTCGGCCTTGACGATGTGGACAACCAGCAGGCGCGCGAAGACACGGCCGTCACAGATGTGAGCGGCAACCAGAGCTACACCAAGACGGTACAGGATGTCTTGCTTCAAGACATGGATTTCGGCGACACGGCCATCGACCTTGATGCAACGCCGACATGTTCTCTTCCCGCCCTGATGGGCTCGTTTAACGACTGGGCCAATCGGGCAAATAACGCTGATGGGCGAAAATCCGACAACGTCTCGACCCAAGGCAAGGTGGTGTTCAAATCTGCCGGCGACGGGACATTCTTCTCGACCAATGGATCGGGTGGGCTGACAACATATCAGAATGGGGCGGGCCATTATGACGTGGTGTCCGCCGATAACACCGTGGACGGAAAAACTTGCGTCGTGGTGGCGGTCATGATGTCGGACCGGCTTACCGCCCGCCCGGTGAAATATACCTATTTCTACGATATGGCCGGCGCTGTCTCCGGCACCAATAACGGCACCTTCAATTACAGCACGACCCCGGTTGTCCAGAGCGACATGAAGCGGGAAGTTGAGCACAACGGCTCGGTGACGATTGATGTGACCGCAGGCGCCACGGGGGGCGCTGGCCCGGGCACCTATGAGCTGGACGCCGATACGGACAAATTCGGGCTGAACAGAGACTATCTGGCGCCAGACCATGGCGAGCTGTCCTTCAACGGCGCCACGGGAGAAATCACTTACACGCCGGACCGCAACTATGTCGGCAGCGATGAGGCCTATGTCTTCATCAAAAGCCAGGGGCAATACGCAACGGTCAGGCTGGACTTCCTCGTCGGAGGGGATGCGTCCCGGCTGGATACACCTGAAATCGGCACCGACCTTGTCGTGGCAGACCACGCGGCGGACGGCACCATCGCGGTGCAGCTCCTTGAACCGGTTAATGCAGGCGCACGCCGGATCCGTCTGGTCGAATATTCGACCGATGCCGGGAGCACATGGCGCAGGCTCTGCTACGGCTGGGTCAAGGCGGTTCACAAAGTCACTGTGAAAAGTGATGGCAGCGCGATTGGTGCCGGAAACCACGATATCCGGCTGCGCTACAAAACCGATTACGACTACAGCACCTCGGCCGATACGGGGGATGTCTCTGTGGGCGTAAGTGGAGCGGCACCCGTCATCAGCAGCCCAGGGATAATTTCCGGCACCTATCAGACCGGAGACCTTATCGCTCCGTTGACCCCAACTGCTTCGGACTTCGGGATCGTGTTCACGTACCAATGGCAGCGGGATGGTGTCGATATCACCGGTGCAACGAATGAAACATACCTTGTCGGCCCTGAAGATGCGGGGACAAGCATTCGCCGCCAGGTCACGGCAACAAACGCCACTGGATCGGATACCGACACGAGTAATGCGGTCACACCAACAGCGTTTGAAGAAGAAGCTCAACTATCAACTGTCTTCAGAGACACCAACGTCACGATCGCGAACGGCACTCAAGCGTCTACCTCCGCCAGCGCAAACAACGCGGTACACGTCGATAAGGCGGTACTTGAGGGCAAAGTTTATTTCGAGGTCGTTGTGCCTGCCGGCGCGCATGTGCGGTCATGGGTTGGCTTGACCCGGATGAATTACGAAATCACGCCGGGTAACGATAACGCACAGCAGAAAAACGACATTCGCCTCTGCCGGATGGACGGGGCCATGGCTGGCCCTGATAACTTCGGAACGGATATCGGGCCTTCCGTTGATCGGACAAATGGCGACGTCTTCTACTGCGCCTATGATGTCGACAACAAACTGGCTTGGTTTGGTTCTGAAAGTAGTGGCTGGGTCGGCAACCCGGCGGCGGGGACGGGCGGCTTTTCACTGTTCGATCTTGAGCCCATGGTCATAGCTATTTGTCCACGGCACGGATCGGCGTCGCCGTTCACGCTTCGCTCGCTTTCGGCAGATTTCACCGGCACGGTTCCGTCAGGCTTCACGCCGCTGGCAGAAATTGAATCGTCGGCAGTGGTTTCAAACACCCCGGCGGCAGCAGATACCATTCTCGACAAGCACGGCATCAACATGAAGCTGTCGTTTCGTGCGGGCCAGAATGGCAGCTTCCCACCCACGCCCTGGCCTCTTAGCGTATATAACTGGGTGCCTGAGATGGTCATGCTTGGCTTCCGGCACATCCGAACGCTGGTCGGCAAGAACAACGCGGCACACGCGGACCTGAAAACGCTTTATGACAGAACCGGGATCAAGGTCACTTCGCGTCTCGTTTCTAAAACCACGATAGACGGTAACTTTCCGAGCTTCCCGGTCGCGGATATCGACGAAATTCTGAGCAAGCACGAGACCGAAAGCGGCCTTGAAATCGTTCACGCCTTTGAGGGCGGCAACGAGGTCGATGATGGCAAGAACTACGCCGGATGGGCGCAGGCGTCGGTAAACAGCCAAGAGTATATGTATGACGCAATCAAGGCGAAGCCTGCCCTTGCAAATCTGCCTATCCTCGGCCCGAGCGTATGGCGACGCAACGAGACATCGATCAATGCGATGGTCGTGCTGGGTTTGTATGACTTCTGTGATACGGCCGCGCCCCACATATACGCTGGTAACGACCGGCCCACTCTGTCCAGTCTCGCTACCGGAGCCAACGTCAACAACCTGACGGTTCAGCCCACCCATCTCAAGCGGGCGATTGAAAGTGCTGCGACAATTGCCCCCCCCGGATCTGAGGTGTGGGTAACTGAAACGGGTCCCGAGAACGAAAGTAACCTGTTCGGTCAAAGCCTCGGCGACCGGTCGATGGTTCCGACAGACGTGGCCGCAAAATACTATCTGCGCGATCTGATGGAGATGCTTCGGTACGGTGCCGACATGGTGTTTATGTACGCGCTGTTTGATAACAACCTGCAATCCACCAAAAACACCTATGGGCTGCTGTCCTGGCCCGACGACCAGAACGCGGTGCGCCGTCCCACATTCTATTCAGCGATGCGGTTCAATTCGCTGATCAAGGATCTGGTCGCGTTCACGCCAACCCCGCTGCGCATGACACTGACCGGCAATCTGTCCGAAGTCGGACATGCGGTTTACCAGCGATCGAGCGGCAACTACCTGCTGATGATCTGGCAGGACTGTCAGACGTTCAACACGAATGATGTTGTAACAGTGACGCATCCGGACCGGTCGATTGATCTTCAGCTGGAAACGCAAGCCAGAGTCATCCGCAAATACGAGCCATCGATTGACGGGGCTGTGACAACAGCCGGCATAGATACCGACAATGTAACGTTGTCCGTACCTGATCATGTTGTGGTCTACGAGATTGCATTCAATGACACTGTTGCCGCGCCGGAATACGGGCTGGAGCCGACCGCGCTGATCCAGGAAGGCACTGTGATCGACAGTACGGTGAAAAGCGGGAGCGACAATGCTGTCTTCTCGGCGGACTTTACCGGTCTGGACGGATCGTCGGGGGGCATGATCTTCAAGACTGGAAACGCATCCATAGGGGCATACGCAGGGTTTTCGGCGAACGGTGATTTCCGTGTCCGGTGCGGCAGATCGGACGCAGCACTCCCTTACGGCGAATGCGCTTATCTGATCGTTCCCGCCGCCCTGGCGCCCTCCGGCGATGGGTCTCTCGTGGTGGAGTTCATCACGGGCACTAACACCCTCCGCGCATGGTGGAACGGCAAGCTGCTTGGCACTGCAGTTGATCGTGCCACCGGTACAGGCTGGTGGACCGCAGGTGGGTCATCAGACGGTGCATATCTCGTAACACCCACAGACGAGATCCCGGTGGGTGAGATCGGAACCCCTGTAGCTTACACGACGGCGGGCGACCTCAAATACTACGAAAATCAAGTTAGCGTTCTATAGGAGCACGACATGGCGCCCTTCTTTTATCTTGCCCTGATGCAGGGGGTAATCGTGAAACAGCAGACCCGTCTGATTGAAAGCTTGTGGGGGAAGTCCAAATGACCGCAGCAATGATCTACTTCATGATCATGACCGGGCTGATGCTTCCTCTCGCCACTGTCCACATGTGGTGCCGGAACGTTGTGAAAAAGAACCCGCACATCATGCCGGACAACACGCAGCGCGACCGCTATCGGTGGTCGGAGCTGGCGATGGCTTTCACCTGCCTGGCGATGCTGTTCTACATGTGGGTGATCCTGGACTACATGGTCACCTTCTGTGCGACGACACCATGGCTGGGCGCGCTGGCGCATGTTCCTTGGATTCTGGGATCCGCCGGGGTTCTTGGCGCAAAGACGGGTCATCTGATGCGCCTGAAGGTGCAGGCCGCATCCTGGCGTGTTTGACCGGCTGGACAGTTTTTGGGGTGATTTCCTCACCGTGTTGCGTCCGGTACCGGTTGCGTTTGGCATCCCAGGCGGAAAGCAAAGCGATGGATATGCCGATCAGCAACACGACCGCGATGGCGATGAGACCTTCCATCGGGCTGTCGAAAATAACATGGGTTTTGTAGGCGTCTCCCAAGGACGTACTCCTTCAGTCCGGCACTCCCTGCCGGGCTGAAGTCGGCCCACCGTGGTGTGTCTCACCTTCGGTTTTCGTTCATTTTCCTTAATTTTTGGTTATTGCAGCACCATTTCGAATACCTGAGACATGCAATATCGCCTACCGCTTTGAGATCTTTGACTTCAGGCAGTGTTGAGCGCTTCAGGTGTTCGGAATGTGCTCTAGAGCCGCATGTCGCTCTGGGATTTTTCGAACACGCTCTTGAGGTCGAAAAACACATGAGCGGGTTTGCCCAGGGCGCGGATATCTGTGGGCGACATCTGCTTGTACTGCGCATGTGGTACGGCCAGAATGACCGCTTCATATGACGCGGGCTCCGGTGTCTCCAGCAGCGAGATGCCGTATTCCTTTTGGGCTTCGGCAGGATTGGCGCAGGGGTCGGTGACATCGACTTGAATGCCATAGTCCTGTAGCGCATAGAGGATATCGAGCACCTTGGTATTGCGCAGATCGGGGCAGTTCTCCTTGAAGGTCACACCCATGATCAGCACCCGGGCGTTGTCCACAGGTACCTGATTTTTCAGCATTTTCTTGACCAGCTGGCTGGCCACGTAATCCCCCATGCCGTCATTGATGCGCCGCCCCGCAAGGATCACCTCCGGGTGGTGGCCGATCTCCTGCGCCTTATGCGTGAGGTAATAGGGGTCCACGCCAATACAGTGCCCACCCACCAGACCGGGACGAAAGGGCAGGAAGTTCCATTTGGTGCCGGCGGCCTTCAACACCGCCTCCGTGTCGATGTCGAGCTTGTTGAAGATCACCGCCAGTTCGTTGATGAGCGCGATATTCAGATCGCGCTGCGTGTTCTC
>JBGCFK010000109.1:0-5003 GCA_045106875.1 Paracoccaceae bacterium
TCGGCCGCGATGTCGATCATCTGACCGCCAACCATACCGGGCCCACCTGCAGCCCGGGCAAGGCCAAGGCAAAGCTCGGCCCGCACTGCACCCGCTGGATGCGTTGCAGGGTCCGAGAGAATTTCGAAGGCCAAGGTCTGCAGGGAATCGCCCGCCAGAATAGCAATCGCCTCATCAAAAGCCTTGTGGGTTGTCGGCTTTCCACGGCGCAAGTCGTCATCGTCCATGGCAGGCAAGTCGTCATGCACCAGCGAATAGGCATGCAGGCATTCCATCGCTGCTCCGGCGCGCAGGCCACGTTCGCGCGGCACGTCCAGCATGGCCGCACCCTCAATCGCCAGAAAGGCGCGCAGGCGCTTGCCCCCGCCAAGGGTCGCATAGCGCATGGCCTCCCAAAGCGGCGCCTCGCCCGCGACGATATCAGCGCCAGGAGCAATCAGACGGTCGAGCGTTGCTTCAACCTCGGCAGCCACGTTGGCCAGATGGTCCTTGAATGTCATGACAGTGTCAGAGCTTAAGAGGCGTCCATGGGCTCGGTCTGACCGTCCGCCCCGGTGATCTTTTCGACACGAAGCTCCGCAGCCTTCAGCCGGTCCTCGCAATGCTTGCGCAGTGTCTCTCCGCGTTCGTAGAGGTCGATCGAAGCCTCAAGGGGCACCTGTCCACCTTCGAGATTGCGTACGACATCTTCAAGCGCGCCTAGCGCTTCTTCGAAGCTCATATCTGCGATCTGATTGTCGCTCATTGATCCGCTCGCATTGTCCCGCCTGTCCCGTTCTCTCTAGCCTGCGTGGTCGCGCAAAACTTCCAGATGCGCAGTCAGGCTTTCCGCCAATCCGTCGAGGTCATAGCCACCTTCCAATGTCGACACCACCCTGCCATCGCAGAGATCTGCCGCCGCATCGCAGAGTCGTTCAGTTGCCCAGCGGAAATCTTGGGCCGTCCATTGAAGGTTCGCAAGCGGATCAGCGACATGGGCGTCGAACCCGGCCGAGATCATGACCAGTTCCGGCTCGTGCCCGCGCACTGCCGGCAGCACGTTGTTTTCGAAGGCAGCCCGCATCTCTGCCCCACCCGTCATCGGCCTGAGCGGCGCATTGTGAATGTTGTCGTGCTCGCCCCGCTCACCTGCGGCACCCGTGCCCGGAAATAGCGGCATCTGATGTGTGGATGCGAACATCACACGGTCATCGTTCCAGAAGATATCCTGAGTGCCGTTTCCGTGATGCACATCGAAATCGACGATGGCGATGCGAGAGAGACCCAACACCTCCAAAGCATGCAGCGCACCGACGGCGATGTTGGAGAACAGACAAAAGCCCATCGCACGTTCGCGTTCGGCATGGTGACCACAAGGACGCACCGCACAGAATGCGGCCCGGGCATTTCCTTTCGCGACAGCTTCAACAGCACAGATATTGGACCCCGCCGCGTGAAGGGATGCCTTCAGCGAGCCAGGGCTCATATGCGTATCGGGATCGAGACTGACCCAGCCTTCAGTTGGCGCTGCCTCGAAGATGCCGTCGACATAAGCTGGACTGTGCGCGCGCTTCAGGTCGGACTCTGCTGCGGCAGGTGCTTCCACACGTGTCACCGGCGCAAAGGCGTCCGTTGCCAGCACCTGGTCCACACGTTCGATACGAGCAACGCGTTCGGGATGCCCAGGCGGCGTCACGTGATCATGCGAGGATGGATGTGTAATGATCTGCAGTGTCATGCTCGCACCATAAGACCAGTTCCCCGGAAAGGTAAATGCAGCTTTGAAAGGAAAGAACGGTGCGGCGGCGTCAGTCCGGCGTCAGCATATATCCTGCGCCCCGGACTGTCTGGAGATACCTTGGGTTCTTCGGGTCCTTCTCGATCTTGCGCCTCAGCCGGGTGATCTGAACGTCGACCGCCCGCTCCTGCACCGCGCTCTCGGTTCCACCCAACTCCTCAGCCAGACGCGCCCGACTGACAGCCTCGTTGGGCTGGCGCGAGAACACCCGCATCAAGGCCTGCTCGGTCGATGTCAGGCGCACAGATGCGTCGCCGCGCCGCAACTCTCCGCGCAGAAGGTCGTATTCAGTTTCCCCCATGACCAGCGCCTTCGGAGGCGCATTGTCTACCGGTTCGGGCACCGCACGGCGCAGAATCGCGGCGACACGCAACAGCAGCTCACGAGGTTCGAACGGCTTGGGGAGGTAGTCGTCTGCCCCCGCTTCAAACCCCTGGATGCGGTCTTCGGTTTCGCCGCGGGCCGTCAGCAGCAGGATCGGAATGTCGAGAACCTTTCGCATCCGCTGGGTAAAGCTCAGTCCATCCTCACCCGGCATCATCACATCTACAATCAGAAGGTCGAACGCCAACGCCTCTAACAACCGGCTCGCATGAGCCGCGTCCCTTGCAACAGTGACCAGATAACCGTTCTTTGCCAGAAACCGTTTCAGCAGATCCCGGATCCGTTCGTCGTCGTCAACAACAAGGATGTGGGCAATATCGGAAGCAGGAGTCATGGAGCGCCCTTCGAGACGAGGCTGAGAACGTGATCACGGCCCTCCTCGTTGATCATGTATTCCAGAACCTGACGGAAGCCCGCAACCGCCTCGGGCCCCACGGCACTGTAGGCACGGCGAAACCGGTCGCGCTGAAGTTTGGAAAGCTCGGCCTCCAATGCTACTCCGGCCTCTGAAAGATGCAGGTTGCGCTCACGACGATCTTCCTTTCCCACTTCCGAGATCACCAGTCCGTCGTCTATCAGTTGCCGCAACACCCGGTTCAGCGATTGTTTGGTGACCTGCAAGATCTCTAGCAGCCCTGCGACTGTTATCCCGGGTCGGCGTTTGATGAAGTGTATGGCCCGGTGATGCGCGCGCCCCAGCCCCCTGTCACCGATCACGACATCAGGATCACCGGTGAAATCGCGGTATGCAAAGAACAGCAGCTCTATGCCCTGGCGAAGCTGCTCATCCGTCAGGAACAGCAGTTGATCAGCCCGGCTCGCACCTGTTGGCGGCGTCTTCCTTGATCCCTGCATCACGTTGTCCTGCCGAATATCACGTCACGAATTATGTCAGCCTTGTTGACTGATCTCAAGCACAATGTTACCCGGCAACTGGGAGCGGCAGAAACATTCGGTCGAAGACCCCTATTGATACGCAACAAACATACGCTCGCGGCAACAGCGTCCCGAGCGAAGGAGACAGCCATGGCTGAGGGCACGGGTTACGACGATCGCGACGGAAAGATCTGGATGGATGGCCAGATGGTAGAATGGCGCGCGGCCAATGTGCATCTGCTGACCCATGGGCTGCACTATGGCTCGTCCGTATTCGAGGGCGAGCGCGCATATGGCGGCACGATCTTCGAGTCCGTCAAGCACTCCGAGCGCCTGATCGAATCGGGCCGGCAGATGGACATCCCTATTCCGTGGACCGTTGATCAGATCGAAGAAGCCAAGAACGCCACACTCGCGGCCAATGGGCTGACAGATGCATACGTGCGTGCTGTCGCATGGCGCGGTGCGGGCGAGGATATGGGAGGAGCGTCTGCCAAAAATCCGATCCGCATGGCGGTCGCAGCGTGGGAATGGGGTGCCTACTATGGCGACGCCAAGCTCAAAGGCGCAAAGCTTGATATTTCGAAGTGGAAACGCCCAAGCCCTGAGACCATTCCCTGCAAGGCGAAGGCAGCCGGGCTTTACATGATCTGCACCATGTCCAAGCATGCCGCCGAGGCCAAAGGTTGCTCGGACGCATTGATGATGTGCTATCGTGGCTATGTCGCAGAGGCGACGGGGGCCAACATCTTTTTCGTGAAGGATGGCGAGGTGCACACGCCCACGCCCGATTGCTTCCTGGACGGGATCACACGGCAGACGGTGATGAAAATGCTGACCGAGCGTGGCATCAAGATACACGAACGCCACATCATGCCTGACGAAATGGAAGGCTTCGAGCAGGCCTGGCTTACCGGTACAGCAGCTGAGGTCACTCCGGTGGGGCAGATCGGTGACTACAATTTCGAGGTCGGCGCGCTGGCACGGGACATGACGGAAAGCTATGACCAGCTTGTCCGCGGAAACCGTTGATAACGTTGCAAGACTGCAAGACGACTCGTGTTTCTTGAGAATGCCGCAAAATTGGCTTATCTTACGGGTGCGGTTTGGAGACCGCGCCCGCACCTTGCGGGCCTGTGATGTGAACTTTCGGAGGATCGAGTTCTGAGCGCACTTACTGCGGCGGATGCCATAAGCGCCGCGACAAATAGGGCCAGCGAAAACACGCGCCCCGAATTCCGGAGCGAAGAGCTTCTTGCCCTCATTCTGCAAAGCTTGGACGATGATGCGGCGTCTGACGTCGTGTCTATCTCGCTTGCGGGCAAATCGTCCGAGGCAGACACGATGGTTATCGCTTCAGGGCGATCCAGTCGCCATGTGGCAGCAATCGCAGTCAAGCTGATGGACAAACTGAAACAAGAGGCCGGTGTCATTCCAAGGGTCGAGGGCAAGGAAACTGCCGACTGGACTCTGATCGATGCAGGGGATGTGATCGTTCATATCTTCCGTCCGGAAGTTCGGGAATTTTACCAGCTCGAGAAAATGTGGGAACCCGCGCCCGACAGTGCCGCGCGGACAGCACGCAGCTGATCAGTTGCGTCTGACCATTGCGGCAGTGGGCCGGCTGAAGCCGGGACCAGAGCAGACATTGATAGACGACTATACACGGCGTGCCGGAGTAGCAGGTCGTGCACTTGCCCTTGGCCCTGTCGACATAATCGAGATCGACGAACGCAAGGCAAAAGATCGGACAGCCCAGTCAGAGCGCCTTCGCGCCGCAATCCCCGAAGGCGCGAAGGTCATCGCGCTTGATGAACGTGGACGCATGATGACATCGCCCAAGTTCGCAGAGCTTCTGGCACGGCAACGAGATGGTGGTTGCTCACATCTTGTGTTCCTTGTCGGCGGCGCGGGGGGGGTGGGTGCGATTGCGCGCGCGAGGGGGGATCATATGCGATCGTTCGGG
>JBGCFK010000011.1:0-11326 GCA_045106875.1 Paracoccaceae bacterium
CGCGCATTCCAGCAATCTGATCTCTGTCATCCCGCGTAAGATGGCGGTACGATCCCATGGCAACACTCCTTCGGTCTCAGCAACCAACCGGTATCACACCGGTCGAGGGGTGTTGCACCTCGCGCTGGAATTCAGGGAGGCATCAGTTTAATTTCAAAAGGTTATGAATAATTACTGGAGCGGGTAGTGGGAATCGAACCCACACGTCCAGCTTGGGAAGCTGGCAGGCTGCCACTACATCATACCCGCGGCGACTGTTTGACTACTGTGCCGCTTTACCGCGCGCAAGGGCTTGCATCTAGGCCGTCTTTCTCGCTCTATCGCCAAGAGACGCATTTGGGGGCGCGCCAGATGATATCGAACGATGGTGTTCAACGGGGCATGACAGCTGCCGCCGATAAGGACGAGCCTGTGATCAGCTGTGCAGGGCTCGATCTGGTGTTTCCAACCAATGACGGTCCTGTGCATGCGCTGTCGAATGTGGACCTCGCGGTCGCCCGGGGCGATTTCGTCAGCTTCATTGGCCCATCCGGTTGCGGGAAGACGACTCTGCTGCGCGTGATTGCCGATCTCGAACAGCCCACGGGTGGTGCGATCACTGTCAACGGCATGTCGCCCGAGGACGCGCGGCGTGCGCGTGCCTATGGCTACGTCTTTCAGGCAGCGGGGCTCTATCCTTGGCGGACCATCGAGCGCAACATCCGTCTTCCACTTGAGATCATGGGCACACCAAAGCCCGAGGCTGCAGATCGGATTGGCCGGGTGCTGGATCTTGTCGGGCTATCGGACTTTGCCAAGAAGTTCCCCTGGCAGCTCTCCGGCGGAATGCAACAACGCGCCTCCATCGCCCGTGCGCTCGCGTTCGATGCTGATTTGCTGTTAATGGATGAACCTTTCGGTGCGCTCGACGAAATCGTCCGCGACCATCTGAACGAGCAGCTTCTCGACCTTTGGGCGCGGACACATAAGACAGTTTGCTTCGTAACCCACTCAATCCCCGAAGCAGTTTATCTCAGCACCCGTATCGTTGTCATGAGCCCCCGTCCGGGTCGCATCATTGACGTCATCGAAAGCCCTTTGCCGTCAGAACGTCCGCTTGAGATCCGCGATACGCCTGAATTCCTTGAAATTGCGGCGCGGGTCCGGGAGGGTTTGCGTCGAGGTCATGTGGATGAAGATTAAGCTGCGCCCCATATCCGAGCCCTTTGCCGGCTTTCTGGCCCAGGCCCGCCGCGTGCTGGGCTTCTGGGGTCGCTTCATGCTGGGTGTTGTTGCGATCAGCCTGATCCTCGGCCCGTTCGCGCCATTGGTACTGGTGGCCATCGTGTTGACGTTCGGACTGCCCATCCTGCTACTGATGCTCTGGGGCCGTTCGCTGGATGCCGAGCTTGGCTGGACCGAGATGGACGACGGCCCGTGGTGAGGTCTGTACTGCCCGTCACAGTGGTATGCCTCTTTCTAGTCGCAGCATGGTATGTCGGCGCCGTGTTCCTGAACGCACAATGGGAGCGGGATCAGGCCGAGCGTGCTGGCGTCGAGATCAGCTTCGCCCAGATCGTGCCGCTGACCATGTCTCAGGAGCGTCCTGTGCTGCCCGCGCCCCATCAGGTCGCCGTCGAGATCTGGAACACGACTGTACGAAAGAAGATCACCTCCAAGCGCAGCCTCGTCTATCATGCCGGGATCACGCTATCCGCAACATTGCTGGGCTTCGCAATGGGTGTCGGCCTTGGTATCCTTCTGGCCGTTGGCATCGTGCACAACCGGGCCATGGACCTCAGTGTCATGCCGTGGGTGATCGCGTCCCAGACCGTGCCGATCCTCGCCGTCGCGCCCATGATCATCGTGGTGCTCTACAATATCGGGATCTCGGGTCTGATCGCGAAGGCCTCCATTTCGGCCTATCTGTCGTTCTTCCCCGTGGTGGTCGGCATGGTGAAGGGTCTGCGCTCGCCGGAACAGATGCAGTTGGACCTGATGCGGACCTATAACGCCAGCGCTTGGCAGGTGTTCTGGAAACTGCGCTGGCCGTCATCGCTGCCTTACTTGTTCACTTCGCTGAAGATCGCGATCGCGATTGCCTTGGTCGGAGCCATCATCGGAGAGCTGCCAACCGGTGCCCAAGGTGGTTTTGGTGCCCGCATGCTGAACGGAAGCTACTATGGTCAGGTGCTCATCATCTGGTCGGCCCTGATTGGTGCTGCCGTTTGCGCCGGGCTGTCGGTTGGGCTGATCGGTCTGATTCAGAAGATCACACTCTGGCGCATGGGGTTGGCGCGATGAGCTTCCAGCCCATGAGGACCTCCTACAGCCGCCTGTTTGTCACCGCGCTGATCGTGCTTGGAATGGCGTTGACCATCAATGCCCATGCTTTGCAGAACATGGCGGCTCCGTGGGCCCTGATGCTGAGTTTTGTGGTCTTCTGGGTGATCGCCTGGTGGCTCAACGTGAAGCTTGCGGAGCTGAGCGGCTGGATCGGGCGTGTCCTTCCACCGGCATTGTTCGGTTTGACCCTGCTGATGCTTTGGGAAGCTACCGTTACGGGGCTGAAGATCCCGACCGTTATTCTGCCTGCGCCCTCGGATATATGGACGGCTTTCACCGGGAACATCCCGATCCTGTGGGCCGACTTCGTACAGACCGTACTCAAATCGGTGCTGCCCGGCTATGCCATGGGCTGCGGCGCGGCGTTTCTGACCGCCATCGCGATTGACCGATCACCTTTCCTCCAGCGGGGGTTGTTACCGGTCGGTAACCTCGCAGCGGCCCTGCCAATCGTTGGTATCGCCCCCATCATGGTGATGTGGTTCGGCTTTGACTGGCATTCGAAGGCCGCAGTTGTTGTCCTGATGACATTCTTCCCGATGCTGGTTAACACCATGGAAGGGCTGAAAGGCTCGGACCCTATGCAGCGTGATCTGATGCGCACTTATGCGGCCAGCTATTGGCAGACGCTGCTGAAACTGCGCCTGCCTGCAGCCGCGCCGTTCATCTTCAACGGGCTCAAGATCTGCACCACCCTTGCGCTGATCGGCGCCATCGTCGCAGAGTTCTTCGGCACGCCCACCGTGGGCATGGGTTTCCGGATCTCGACCGAGGTCGGGCGGCTCGCGCTGGACATGGTATGGGCAGAGATCGCTGTGGCGGCCATTGCGGGCTCGGCATTTTACGGCTTGGTAACGCTCCTCGAGAGAGCGGCCACTTTCTGGCACCCGTCAATCCGAGGATAGGCGGGGCCGCATATAACGACAGAAGGCTAGGAGAAGACGATGAAGACGTTTCTGAAGACATTCGCAGCGGGCGCACTGGCGTTGTCCGCGGGCATGGCGCAGGCCGCCGACAAGGTGACATTGCAGCTGAAATGGGTCACGCAGGCCCAGTTCGCAGGCTATTACGTTGCCAAGGACAAGGGCTTTTATGACGAGGAAGGCCTGGACGTCGAGATCAAGGCGGGTGGGCCGGATATCTCGCCGCCACAGGTGATCGCGGGCGGTGGCGCTGATGTGGTGCTGGACTGGATGCCATCTGCATTGGCAAGCCGCGAGAAGGGGCTGCCCCTGGTCAACATCGCGCAGCCGTTCAAATCCTCGGGCATGATGCTGACCTGCCGCAAGGACACCGGCATCACCTCGCCAGCGGATTTCAAAGGCAAGACGCTGGGTGTCTGGTTTTTCGGCAACGAGTATCCGTTCCTTTCGTGGATGAGCAAACTTGGCATTCCGACCGATGGCGGTGAAGCGGGCGTGACGGTTCTGAAGCAGGGTTTCAACGTCGATCCGATCCTGCAGAAACAGGCCGATTGCGTGTCGACCATGACCTACAACGAATATTGGCAGATCATCGATGCGGGTCTCAGCCCGGACGATCTGGTTGTGTTCAAATATGAAGAGCAGGGGGTCTCGACCCTGGAGGACGGCATGTACGTGCTGGAGGACAACCTCAAGGACCCGGCCTTTGTCGCCAAGATGGTCAAATTCGTGCGGGCGTCCATGAAGGGTTGGAAATACGCCGAGGCGAACCCTGATGAAGCCGCCGAGATCGTGCTGGAGAATGACGAGACCGGTGCGCAGACCGAAAAACACCAGAAACGCATGATGGGCGAGATCGCCAAACTGACGGCGGGCTCGAACGGCGCACTGGATCCGGCGGACTATGATCGCACGGTGAAGACGCTGCTGGACGGCGGGTCGGACCCGGTGATCACGAAGGCACCTGAAGGCGCGTGGACGCATGTGATCACGGACAAGGCGCTTTGATCAGGCAAGGTGGGTCGTTCTGATCCGCCTTAGAAGCCTGCCAAACGCTCAATACGCCAACTTGGGGCATCACCTATGACTGAGGCGCGAAATGATGTGCTGGCGCGCGGGCTTCTTGCGTGCGTCATTCTGTCTTCAGTTATACAGGTGCCCTTCATCTGGGACTTGGACGGCCACCTGTCCAACCTCAACTCGTTCGCACGAAATTGGAACTTCGCATCTCTGATCGCTTTGTTCTTGTTCTCGTGGATGATGATGTTTCGGCAACTGCGTGCACCGCGTTCGGTATTGCCTCGCCTGCAGGCGGTGCTTCTTTGCGCCGTGGCAGGGTTTGTATTGGTACGGACACTGGTGCATTCGGATTTTGGCATTGGCCTGTTCGGACTTGGCTGGCTGCTGAACATTTCGTTTCTCTGGGCCTTGTTCGTCTACGCGGTCGATGGAGGCTTGGAGGGCGACGAAGCCTGGTGTTGGCTTGGACTTGCCGCTGTTCTGCACTTGGCAGCTTTCCTGCTGGCGCTTGTTATGCTTTGGGACGTCTCTGAATACCCTTGGATAGCGCTTCCGCCTGGGTTCAACAATATTCGCCACCTCGGATATCTCATGGCCGCAGCCGCAGCGGCGTCAGGTATGATATACACGTGTCGACACGGGACGGTCTTCTGGCCGCTTGTCAGCTTTGCAGCAGCGCTGTTCTACCTTTTTCTGACCGGCTCGCGCGGCGGTGTGATGGCTGTTTTTGTCGGTCTTCCGGTTGTATGGGCTATCATGTTCTGGCGGCATGCGCCGCCTCGACGCTGGCGCGTACTTGTGCTTTCGGGCTTCGCCGGGGGGCTGCTTTTGCTTGTGTACCTGCTTCCCCCAATGCCGTTCGACACGATACTGCTGCGTGCCGAAAAGCTGAACGTAGCGGAGGACGCGTCTGGGGGTATGCGGCTCACCCTGTGGCGCATCACGGCCGGCGTTATTGCTGATAACTGGCTGGTTGGAGTTGGTCCGGTGCCAGTCGCCTTGCTGCCGGAGGTGCCGGAACGCTTTGCTCTCAATCACACCCACAACGTGGTTCTGCAGATTTTTCTTCATTGGGGTGTCTTGGGAGCGGCGCTTATTGCCCTGACAGCGGGATCAATGTTCCGACCCGTATTGTCGATCGGTACCGAGCAATTGCTTCAGCGCATGCCGGCTGTAGCGGTGATGTGCACGATGCTGGTGCACGCAAGTGTGGACGGAAGCCTCTTCTATCCCTTCACCGTCGCAATATTCCTGATTGCTTTCGCGCAGTTGGTTCGAGGTTCCGGACCTGCCACCCCGTAATCAAAGTCCCGCCGCCGCGTTCCATAAACAGTTCCAGCAGCACTCCGTGAGGGACCGTACCGTCAAGGATGACTAAGGCACCGCAGCCTTGAGCCATTGCGCTTACAGCTGTTTCATTCTTCGGGATCATACCGCCTGCAATGGTACCCCAGGCGTCAGTGCATCTTCATACCGCCCCGTTGCACTCCCGGCAGCTATTGGCATTCTTGTCGCAGACATAGCCACAATTGTGGCACTGCTTCTGCCAATGTGAGTCAAAATTGGGCCGCAGCGGCGCCGTCATCCACGCCCCCACATCCGCCTCCAGCTTTGTCGGATCCTGCTCGGAGAAGTTTGGCCGCGGCGAGGGTGGAGGGACATTTCCACCCTTCTGGAAGTATCCGCCGCCATTGCCCTGGTCATCAATCTGCTCGCGCGAGGGCGAAACCGGAGCATTCTGCATGCCCTCGTAGCGGGCCTCGGTCCGGACCCTATCCTTGGCCTTTTCGCGCAACTGATGGGTCACCATTGCGAAGTGCAGCCGGACATCATCGGGACGCTTTGCAGGCGCGCCCATCGCGGTCGGCGGCAAGGTTTGCCCGTGATTGTTCTTGTCTGGCGTCTTGAGGTTCGGGATCATGCCGGACGGATACTGGCTTTCCAGGATCTGTTGCCCGTGGGCATGTATGCTTATCGACTGGCCAGCCCGCTCGATCAGACGCCTGCGCGCGGTGGGTGCGCCCGGGTTCAATTTTCGCAATTTGTCATGGGCAGCCTGTTGATACTTGGTGTACTTGCTGCTGCCCGGCAGATTGATCGCAGCATTGCTGTGCATTCCGACCTCGATCTTCACCTTCTTGGTGGCGATGCCGTTGACGTCTTGAAAGCATGTGAGCGAAGTGGACGACCGCAAGCCGGATTGCGCGGCCGACAGCTCCGGGTCGTTCACAGCCTTGCTGGCCTGGTTGGTCGGGACCATCTCGTGCAAGCCCGCACCGCCGTGAAACATCGGATTTTTCACGGCTGTGACACGCACCTCATTTGATTTCGGGTTCATGCCGTTGTTCTGCTTGTCAAATCCCTTGCTCCCCATCCGTGCCTCACCTTTCTTCAAGAACGGGGTTATGGACGGGTCGGTAAGCTGGTTATATCGCGGGTGCGTGCCGCTGCAATTCGGCGTGCGGCAGTGGGGATCCTTGCATGGCATGGGGCGCGTCCTCCGAAGGTGTTTTCACAATGCTCCGTTGCTTAGAGGCACATGTTGCAACCTTTCGGGGTGCGTCCTTTATCCCAAGTTTGTGATGGACCGGCTCCGTTTCGTGAACAGGAGAGCCTGACCCGAGACAACGCGCAGGCACGTTATCCCATGATCAGCGTGCCGGCACCGTGTTCGGTAAACAACTCCAAAAGGACGCCATGCGGCACTGTTCCGTCCAGAATGACCGAGGCGCCGCAACCCTGGTCCATGGCCATCAGAGCGGTCTCGACCTTCGGGATCATACCGCCCGCGATGGTTCCATCCGCGATCAGGGTCTGGACATCCGCGCGCGTCAGCGCCGTCAGTACCTCGCCTTTCTTGTTCTTCACGCCTTGCACGTCTGTCAGCAGCATCAGCCTTTCGGCCTCCATGGCGCCCGCAACCGCGCCTGCGGCTGTGTCGCCATTGATATTGTACGTCTCCTCGGCCGTCCGACCCGCGCCGACGGGAGCGACCACCGGAATGAAGTCCGAGTCGATGAACGTCCGCAATACACGGGGGTTGATGTCCACGGGATGCCCCACAAACCCAAGGTCAAGCACCCGTTCGATGTTCGAATCCGGGTCCTTGGTCGTCTTCAGCGCCTTCTCGCAGACGATCAGATTGGCGTCTTTACCCGACAGACCAACTGCCTGACCGCCCTGTGCATTGATTGCGGCGACGATGGATTTGTTGATCCGGCCGGCCAGAACCATCTCGACCACCTCGACCGTTTCGGCTGTCGTGACGCGCAGGCCATCCTTGAATTCACTCTCGACACCCAACCGCTTGAGCATCTGGTTGATCTGGGGTCCGCCGCCGTGCACCACCACCGGGTGCACGCCGCATTGCTTCATCAGTACGATGTCACGGGCAAAATTGGCCATTGATTGGGCATCGCCCATGGCGTGACCGCCAAATTTCACGACAATGGTCTTGCCGTCGTAGCGTTGCAGATAAGGCAGCGCCTCGGAAAGCGTGCGTGCCGTGGCCAGCCAGTCCCGTTTCATGGATTTTGAGATCTCCATCCGAGGTTCCCCCTCCGCGCTCTCGCCCCACCGCGAGTTTCGCGTCTCTTAACGGGTGTCTTGCGTCCGGGCAAAGCCCTTCTCGATGGTGCGCAGCCAGACAAGCAGCACGAGCAGCAGGACCGAGACACCGGACAGCATCCAGAGCGGAGTGGAGAACCCGCCCGAGGTCTCTGCTACCACACCAATCGAAAGCGGCCCCAGCACGCCGCCGATCTCTGCCACGGTGAAGAACATGCCGCCCGCCATGCCAGCCCGGTCAGAGGGCACGCCAGGCGCCTCCATCAGCAGCAGGATCGCAACCGTCATCATCGAGGACCGTGCGATGCCCTGCAGCATCAATCCCGTGGCGAGACTGGGGCTGGGGTCGAAATGCAGCAGCAAGGTTGCCACGCCAACCGCGATGAACAGGCCGAACATGATCATCACCCGCCGTTCAGGCGTCGCAAACCGGGGAATGGTCAACGCGCCCAGCACACCCACTATGGTCGGGATCGAGGCCCACATGGACGCCTCCACCGCGCTCATACCCTTGTCCCGCAGGATCTCGGGTAACCAGTTGTTCAGGCCGTGGTTCAGCATGAAGATGCCAATGGCCATCATCAGGACGATCTGCACGGTACGAATCGAGGACAGCTCGACCAGCGCCTTCAGGCTTCCCGCCTTCGACAGGCCCGAGATACGCCCGTCGCGTGCCTTTGCCTCCGGGTGTCGTGAAACGCCCCACCAGACCAGGCCGGCAGTGAAGACGAAGCCCGCGACTATGAAGAGGGCACCGCGCCAAGATCCTGTGGCGGGGATCAGCAGGCTCTGTGCTGTCCACAACATCGCGATGCCGCCAAGTGCAGGCCCTGTCATGTAGATGCCCATGGCCATGCCGCGCGATGCGCCTGTAAACCAGAGTGCAATCAGTTTGGGTGCACCGATGGAGATCAGCGGCCCGCCAACGCCGAAGAGCGCAACAGCCCCAAAGAGCATGCTTGCGTCATCAGATAGCCCGCGCAGCACCATCGATGCGGCCATCACCGTGGCAGAAACGAGCAATCCGATTGCGACACCCGTGCGGTCCATGAGGGCGCCAAGGGGCAGGGCAGCGGCGATATAGGTCAGTTGCCAGGCGCCGAGAACTCCACCCATCGTGCTCTTGTCAGCGTTCAGATCAGCCGAGATCTCGGTGACCATAGGCGCCATGGACGCGATGCAAAGCCCGAAGGAAAAATAGATGAGCCAGACCCCGAAGAGGACGGCCCAGCGATAGGGGTGGGGCGAGGGTTCTGGCGCAGATGTCGACATGTGTCGGGCGTATCACGGAGGTATGGTCCGGCGCATCCGCTGCGTGATATCGGGTGCGAACAAAAACCGTCCGGAAATGGTAGCTTCGTATCAAGCGTCCGCTGAAAGGTCTATGCTTCGAGAGGCATCGCGGATGATCGGTTATCCGTTCAGGCCCTGCATCTGACGCAAGGCTTCGGCTGCCGCGATCCCTGCGGCGACCGCGATGTTGAGCGATCGCGGTCCCTTTGCCATTGGGATCAGTACACGGGCATCAGCGGCAGCGTGCACATCGTCGGGCAGTCCAGCGCTCTCGCGCCCCATCAGCAAAACGTCCCTCGGGTGGAATGCAAAATCCCAAAGCGAAACCGCGCCCTGAGTTGTGAATGCAATCAGCCGGCCGGAGCGTTGAGCTTGGAAGGCATCCCACGAATCGTGTCGCCTCACGTCGGCCTTGTCACCATAATCCATGACCTGTCGCCGGACTGCATGCAGTGAAAACGCAAATCCACAGGGCTCGATCACGTCAATCGGTACGCCCAGACAAGCGCCTGTGCGAATGATCGCGCCCACATTTGGGGCGATATCCGGCTGAAACAGCGCGATACGTACGGGTTGCGTCATCCTGCCCCTGCTATGCGGCGCGTTGTCCGCTGGACGATTTACCCTTCTGTACGATATTGCCCGTTTGTATGCGAGGGGTGCCAGCCGGTGCCCAGACTAGATTTTGCCCGAGCAATCGGGCCGCAGAAATGGAGAGAGACGTGTCGGGAGACGGAAACCGCCGTGATTTCCTGTATGTCGCAACTGCGAGTACGGGCGCTGTCGTGACCGTTGGCGCGGTGTGGCCTCTGGTGGACCAGATGAACCCCTCCGCCGATGTGCGCGCGCTTGCCTCGATCGAAGTGGATGTATCCACGGTCGAGCCAGGCAGCCAGATCACCGTGAAATGGCGAGGCAAGCCTGTGTTCATTCGCCGCCGGACCGAGAGAGAGATCGAAGCCGCGCGCGCCGTGCCCGTCAACGAGTTGCCGGATCAGTTGGCCCGCAACGACAATCTGGCGTCCGATGCGTCCGCCGAAGATGCGGATCGCACACTGGATGACAATGGCGAGTGGTTGGTGATGATGGGTGTCTGTACCCATCTGGGCTGTGTACCGCTGGCAGATGCCGGCGATTTTGGCGCGTGGTTCTGCCCGTGCCATGGCTCGCACTACGATACCGCAGGTCGGATCAGGAAGGGCCCAGCGCCCGAAAACCTGCCAGTGCCGACTGCAGCATTCGTTTCAGAAACCGTTATCAAGCTGGGCTGAGGACAAGAAAATGGCCGGAATCCCGCATCCCGAATACGAGCCCAAGACGGGCATTGAAAAGTGGATCCATCGCCGCCTGCCAATCGGCGGTATTATCCATTCGACACTGACGATACCGACGCCCAAGAACCTCAACTGGATGTGGATCTGGGGCATCGTGCTGACCGTGTGTCTTGCGCTACAGATCATCACCGGCATCGCGCTGGTCATGCATTACGTGCCGGACACAGAGAAGGCATTCGCCTCGGTCGAGCACATCATGCGCGACGTGAACGGCGGATGGTTGCTGCGCTATGCGCATCAGAACGGCGCTATGCTGTTCTTCGCTGCCGTCTATTTTCACATTTTCCGCGGCCTCTACTACGGGTCGTACAAGGAGCCACGCGAGATTACATGGATCATCGGGATCCTGATATACCTTGCGATGATGGCGACCGCGTTCATGGGGTATGTCCTGCCTTGGGGCCAGATGTCATTCTGGGGCGCGACCGTAATCACGAACCTCTTCTCGGCCATCCCGCTGATCGGCGACGAGATCGTTGTCTGGCTTTGGGGAGGCTTCGCGGTTGACAACCCGACGCTAACGCGATTCTTCTCTTTGCACTACCTGCTGCCCTTCGTGATCGCCGGGCTGGTTGTCCTCCATATCTGGGCATTTCACACGACTGGAAACAACAACCCGACAGGCGTAGAAGTGCGGCGCGACAGCTATGAGGTCGCGCAAAAGGATACGGTTCCGTTCTGGCCGTACTACGTGATCAAGGACCTCTACGCCCTTGCCATTATCATCGCGATTTTCGTGGTGATCGTATTCTTCATGCCGAACTTCCTTGGCCACCCGGATAACTACATCGAAGCAAATCCGCTGTCGACACCTGCGCACATCGTGCCCGAGTGGTACTTCCTGCCATTCTACGCGATCCTGCG
>JBGCFK010000110.1:0-12310 GCA_045106875.1 Paracoccaceae bacterium
CCGTTCGAGATGATAGCCTCAAGTCGCTTGCGATCCGACGGCGAAACGGTGAATGATATTCCTGTGCGCAGGCATGCAGACCCGCACAATCAATTCCCCAGGGGAACCCCAATTCGGACACTTTTGAATGGGCCAATCCACTAGATCTCGATCATATCCCCTGCCCCCAGCTTCCTCGTGGCAAGCTCGGCATGAAAACGGGCAAGGATATCGAACTCGACACAGTGCATGGGCAGAAGCAGCGGCACCTGCTCGGCGCGAAACCACGCGATGGTCTCGTCTACAGGCGGGTTTTCGTCGTGCAGCAGATGGAACCCGCCAATCACGGCGTGCAGGGGCTGGCCGGTCGCAATCTTCGCCGCCGCGCAGATATTGCAGATGCCCGCATGCGAGCATCCCGCAACAACGACCGCACCCTTCGGCGTGCGAAAGGCAAGCGCCGTGTCGTCCGGCATCGGGTCGCCCTTGTAGTGCCCGGCCTCGAACGGGGTCACACGCGGGATCTCGCCAAGGAAGAACGCACCCGTGGTCATCTCGTGCACGGCACCGGTCTCGACGACGTCAAAGTCGCGGCGCAGGACCTGTTGAATATGGCGGTAATCTGCCGCCGCCGATCCGTCCTCGGGGATCTCGGGCGCAGGCTCCATCACGCGGGGATGTAGCACGACTTTCTTTCGGCCAGCAAACCCGTGGTGGAGCACACCCCGCGTGTGGTCGCGGTGGATGTGACTGAACGCGATGGCATCCACGGTGTCGAGGTCGATCCCCGCCCAATCAGCGTTGTGACGCCAGACATCCGAGAGGCCCATGTCAAAAAGAACCCGAGAGCCCTCATGTTCGATCCAGGCCGAGAACCCCCACTCGGCCTTCCAGTGCATGGCCGAAACCTCGTTCTCACAAAGAAGCGTGATCTTCATCTGCCGTTCATCCCGCGACTTGCCGTACATACGCTTGCCATACGCATGCCATACGCTTGCGGTCCAGATGCCATACGCTTGCCATACGGGAGGAATCCCTGCGGCAGGGCACATGTGTTAATCTCTTCGTTAATTCTACGCTGCGAGACAGGGATCAATCGGCACACCCAAACACCACCCGAACTCAAGCCGCTGCCGCCGAGCAATGATGAATCAGTGCGGCGAGGAAACGATCGCATTTGTCCAGTTCACTCAGCGCGATGAATTCGTCCGCCTTGTGCGCCTGCTCGATCGAGCCCGGGCCGCAGACCACCGTCGGAATGCCCGCAATATCTGCGAAAAGCCCCCCCTCGGTAGTATACGCGACCTTGGCGTGGTCGTTCCGTCCGGCCAGCCGTTTGGCAAGGACAGTGATCTCGGCCTCTGGCGCTGTGTCCAGCCCGACGACATTGCTGTAGGGGTGAAAATCAATGCCGGTGTCCGGATCGACAGCCTGCATCTCGGCCTCGAGGCGGGTGGCCTCAGCCATGACCTCGTCAATCAAAACCTGAGGGTCGTCCGGCGCGACGGCGCGAAATTCGAAATCGAACTCGGCATGGTGGGGTACTATGTTCAACTGCGTACCGCCGGTGAAGCGGCCCACATGCGCGGTCGTGTGCGGCAGATCATAGAGATCATCCCGCGGTCCCGAAGTCGCCAGCCGCCGCCCAATATCAGAGACGTAAGTGACTAATCTGGCAGCATATTCTGCCGCGTTAACAGCTTGCGGCGCAAGCGAGCTATGCCCCGTCCGCCCGCGCACGACGACCCGTTTCGAGATCTTGTACTTGTGGCCCGTGATGACCTGCATGTTGGTGGGCTCGCCGACAAAGCAGCCTGCGGGACGAACCGGCCAGTCTGCGATCAGATGCAGCATGGGGCGCACGCCGGTACATCCCACCTCCTCGTCATACGAGAACGCAATGTGGATCGGGCGGGTCAGGTTTGCGGCCACCATTGCCGGGACGGCAGCCAGTACGCAGGCAAGGTATCCTTTCATATCACAGGCCCCGCGCCCATAAAGCAGCCCATCCACTACGCGGGCGTCGAACGGGTCCGACGACCAATCCTGCCCGTCCACCGGCACAACGTCCGTATGGCCTGACAGGACATAACCAGGCTCGTGAGCAGGTCCGACGGTGGCGATCAGCGCAGCTTTCTGGCCACTCTCGTCCGGAACGCGCCGCGTCTCGATACCATATCCGGCAAGATAGGCCTCGACCCAACCCACAAGCGTCAGGTTAGAATTTCGGGAAGTTGTGTCAAAACCGATCAGTTCGGTCAGGATGTCCGTCGCGTTCATATGAGTCTTCTCTGCGAATCCACTTCCCAAACACTTAACCGGTGATAGTGTTGAAGTGCACGCAAAGAGATTGCGCGCCCTATGAGGCGTCCAACGTGCCCCTTAGTGATGTTGCAAGACAGGGAACACAAACATGAGTATCTTCAAGACAACGCTGGCGGGGCTTGCTGCCACGACCATCTTGGCAGGCGCAGCCTTGGCCGAGGAACTGACCATCGGTCTGTCCTCCGAACCGACAGCGATTGACCCGCATTTCCATAACCTTGGCCCGAACAATGCCATCAGCCGTCATATCTTTGGCCGCCTGATCCTTCAGGACGCCAATCAGGCTTTGACGCCGGGACTTGCCACCGAATGGGGGCCGGTCGATGATCTGACCTGGGAATTCAAGCTGCGCCAGGGCGTCAAGTACCATGACGGCTCCGAGTTCAACGCGGACGACATCGTCTGCTCGTTTACACGCGCGCCTGATGTGCCGAACTCGCCATCGTCCTTTGCGACCTATACCAAGGGCAAGACCGTCGTGAAGATCGACGACTTCACAGTGCACATCAAAACCGAAGCTCCCTATCCGCTGATGGCAAACGATGTCTCGACGCTGCCGATCGTCTCGTCCGAGGGCGGCTGCACCGGCACCACGGAGGACTTCAACAACGGCAAGGTGACCATGGGCACCGGGCCCTTCAAGTTTGTCAGCTACTCGCCCGGCGACAGCATCGTGGTCGAGCGCAATGACGACTACTGGGGCGAAAAACCAATCTGGTCGAAGGTCACCTTCAAGCCTATCAAGTCCGGTCCCGCACGCGTGGCAGCCCTTCTGGCTGGCGATGTCGATATGATCGAGGGCGTGCCCACGACCGACATTACCACGCTTCAGGCCAATGACGAACTGCAACTCAGCCAGGGTGTCTCCAACCGCGTCATCTACCTGCACCTTGACCACGATCGCGCAGACAGCCCGTTCGTGAAGGCGAAAGATGGCAGTGATATCGACAACCCGCTGCGCAAGCTGGAAGTGCGACAGGCTATCTCCAAGTCGATCAACCGCGATGCCATCGTCGAGCGCGTGATGGAAGGCGTGGCCATCAAGGCAGGTCAGCTTCTTCCTGACGGTTTCTTCGGTGTTTCGGACAAGCTGTTGCCCGTGGAATATGATCCCGACGGAGCCAAGGAACTGCTGGCCGCAGCAGGTGTGCCCGACGGATTCAAGCTGACCATCCACGGACCAAACGATCGTTACATCAACGACGCCAAGATCGCCGAGGCCATCGGTCAGATGCTTACCCGTGTCGGAATCGAGACCGAAGTCGAGACCATGCCGCGCTCGGTATACTTCAAGCGCGCCTCTCGCGGTGGACCTGACAATACACCCGAGTTCAGCTTTGTGCTGGTGGGCTGGGGCGCAGGCTCGGGCGAGGCATCGTCTCCGCTCAAGTCGCTGATCGCCACCCATACGCCTGACAAGGGCTGGGGATCGTCAAACCGGGGGCGTTACTCGAACCCCAAGGTCGATGACCTGATCACCAAAGCATTGGCGACTGTGGACGATTCTGCGCGTCAAGCTGCACTGGCAGAGGCCACCGAGATCGCCATCAATGACGGTGCGATCATCCCGCTGCACTATCAGGTGAACACCTGGGCAGCAAAGAAGGGCCTGAAATACGAAGCCCGGACCGACGAAGCGACGCTCGCCATCGGTGTGATGAAAGAGTGACCTGAGACCGGGGTGCGCCTGCCGGCGCATCCCATGACCGGGGGGCATCCATGACAGTTTTCATCATCCGTCGGCTGCTGCAGGCTCTTGTGGTCGTGTTCATCATGTCGCTGATCGTGTTCTTCGGTGTCAGCGTCATTGGCGATCCACTGGACAGCCTTGTCAGTGCCGAGGCCACCCCCGAGGAAGTCGCGGCCATCCGCATCGCTTTCGGGCTCGATCAACCGATCTATGTCCAGTACCTCTACTTCATTGGCGGTGTCGCTGAAGGCAATTTCGGCAACTCGTTCATCTTTGGCCAACCTGCCATCCAGCTGATCCTGCATCACATGCCAGCCACAATCGAACTGGCGGTCATCTCGCTTGTCATGTCCATCGGGCTGGGCCTGCCGCTGGGATTGTATGCTGGGCTGTTCCCGGATCACATGGCCTCGCGCGGGATCATGGCGACTTCCATTCTGGGCTTCTCGCTGCCTACGTTCTGGGTCGGGCTGATGATGATCATGCTGTTTGCGGTCTGGCTTGGCTGGCTGCCCTCGACAGGTCGCGGAGACACTGCGGTTTTTCTAGGGATCGAGTCGTCGCTCTGGACACGCGATGGGCTGTCTCATCTGTTCATGCCCGCACTGAACCTCGCCCTGACCAATATCAGCCTTGTCATTCGCCTGACCCGAGCCGGTGTGCGTGAGGCGATGCATCAGGACTATATCAAGTTCGCCCGCGCGAAGGGGCTCTCGTCCCGACGCGTGATCGGCGTGCATCTGTTGAAGAACATCATGATCCCGGTAGTAACCGTCCTGGGACTTGAGTTCGGCAACCTTCTGGCGTTCTCCGTTGTCACCGAGACGATCTTTGCCTGGCCCGGCATGGGCAAGCTGCTGATCGACTCGCTGTTGCAACTCGATCGGCCGGTGGTGGTCGCCTACCTGATGATCATCGTGCTGGTCTTCGTGGTGATCAACCTGCTGGTGGATATTGCTTATTCAATCCTCGACCCAAGGGTCCGGCTGAAGGATCAGGGCACATGACCGACACGCCGGCCGAGACGACCGCCGCAACTGGCGCCACCCTGACAGCCCGCGTCGAGACTCCGTTTCAACGCTTCCGGGCCGAGTTCTTCGAAAGCTGGATCGCGACCTTTGCGCTGGTGCTGCTTCTTGTCATCATTGCGCTGGCCCTGCTGGCCCCATGGATAACCCCGCAGAACCCATATGATCTGGCGCAGGTCAGCGTGATGGACGGCGCACTTCCGCCCGGGGCGGAGGCCTTTGACGGTTACACAATGTGGCTCGGCTCCGATGGGCTTGGGCGCGATCTGTATTCCGCCATTCTGTATGGCATTAGGATTTCTCTGATGGTCGGGCTCGCATCCGGCGTGATCGCACTGGTCATCGGGACGGCTATAGGACTGATTGCGGCCTATTCGGGCGGACGCATTGATGCCCTGATTATGCGGGCGGTTGACTTGCAACTTTCCTTTCCCGCCGCCCTGATTGCGCTGATGCTGGTAGCCGTGCTTGGGCGCGGAATCGACAAGATCATCCTCGCGCTGGTTGTGGCCCAATGGGCATATTACGCACGTACGGTGCGAGCGAGCGCGCTGGTGGAAAGCGCCAAGGAATATGTCGAGGCAGCGCGCTGTCTTGGCCTTACCCATGCTCGCGTGATCTTCCGCCATGTACTGCCGAACTGCCTCGCCCCGCTGATCGTGATCGGGACGGTGCAAACGGCATCGGCCATTGCGTTGGAGAGCACGCTCTCGTTCCTCGGCGTGGGTCTGCGTCAAACCGAACCCAGCCTTGGCGTGCTGATCGCAAATGGCCGCGACTACATCATTTCGGGACGCTACTGGATCTCGATCTTCCCGGGCGTCGCGCTGCTGCTGACCATCGTGTCGATCAACCTTGTTGGCGACCAGCTGCGCGATGTCCTGAACCCGAGGCTCAAGCGATGACAGTGCTGGCCGTCGAACAACTCCAGACCCATTTCTTCACCCGTGCAGGCGTGGTGAAAGCCGTGGACGGCGTGGATTTCAAACTCGACAAGGGCGAGGTGATGGGGCTGGTTGGCGAAAGTGGCTCCGGCAAATCCGTTACCGGCTTCTCCATAATCGGGCTTGTGGACGCGCCGGGCCGGGTCGCAGGCGGATCCATCAAGTTTCAGGGCGAAGAGCTGGTCGGCGCCTCCGACGATCGGATGCGTGCTCTCAGGGGCGGCAAGATCGCCATGATCTTTCAGGACCCGATGATGACGCTGAACCCGGTTCTGCGCATCGACACACAAATGATCGAAGCCGTGCGCGCACATGAAAGGGTCTCGAAACGCGAGGCGTGGACCCGCGCCCGCGATGGCCTTGGCGCCGTTGGCATCCCAAGCCCCGAGGAACGTCTGCGGTCCTATCCGCATCAGCTTTCCGGCGGCATGCGCCAGCGCGTCGCCATTGCGATAGCCTTCCTGAACAACCCGGATCTTATCGTCGCCGACGAGCCCACAACGGCGCTCGATGTGACCATTCAGGCGCAAATCATCCACGTGGCGCAAAATCTTTGCCGCGAACGCGGTGCCGCGATGATCTGGATCACGCATGATCTGGCCGTTGTCGCCGGACTGGCCGACCGGATCTCGGTCATGTATGCGGGCCGTGTGGTCGAGCAGGGCGCTACGGATGACGTGATCGACCGGGCGCGGCATCCCTACACAGTCGGTCTGCTCGGGTCAGTGCCATCCGCCAACAAACGTGGGCAGAAGCTGAACCAGATCCCCGGCATGACACCAAACATGCTGGCACTGCCCGAGGGTTGCGCCTTCCGCGAGCGTTGCCCGCGCGGCTCTGCGGCGTGCAACACGAGACCCGACCTGGCAGGCGACAGTCACCGTGTCCGCTGTTTCCATCCGCATGACGGTGTCCCGGCATGACTGCGCCCATTCTGGAAACCCGCGGCGTCTCCAAGCGCTTTGTCAAGCGGCTGGATCTTGCAGGCAGAATTGCAGAGCGGCTTGGCGCCGACATCCACGAAGAGGTCGTACACGCCGTCGATGGCGTCGATCTCGCAATCCAACCGGGGGAAGTCGTCGGACTGGTCGGCGAGAGCGGTTGCGGCAAGTCCACTCTAGGCCGGGTGATCGCAGGTATTCACGGCGCGACAGAAGGCCAGGTTTTCTTCGAAGGCAAGGATGTGGCGAAGATGTCTGGCGCCGAGCGGCGGGCTGCGACGCTGGCCGTGCAAATGATCTTTCAGGATCCATTCGCGTCGCTCAATCCACGCATGCGGGTCGAGCAGATCATCGGAGAGGCGCCGCTGGTGCACGGACTAGCCGATCGTGCCGGGCTGCCCGGTTATGTAGACGACATCATGACCCGCGTGGGCCTCGATCCCAGCCTGAAGCGGCGCTATCCGCACCAGTTCTCGGGCGGTCAACGCCAGCGCATCGGCATTGCCCGCGCCCTGGCTGTGAAGCCACGGTTCCTCGTCTGCGACGAGGCCATCGCAGCGCTGGATGTATCCATTCAGGCGCAGGTGCTGAACCTGTTTATGGAACTGCGCGAGGAATTCGACCTTACCTATCTGTTCATCTCCCATGACTTGTCCGTGGTCGAGCACATCGCCGACCGCGTCGTGATCATGTATCTGGGCCGGGTCGTGGAAAGTGCGCCGACTGAGGCACTGTTTGCCGCACCAAAACACCCGTACACGCGCGCCCTTTTGTCCGAGGTTCCAAGACTGGACCAGCGCAAGCGGGCTTTCACACCTGTGAAGGGCGAGATCCCATCGCCACTGGCCCCTCCGCCCGGATGTCACTTCCACCCACGCTGCACGCAGGTGCTGGGTGTATGTTCAGCGGAACGCCCTGCCCTCACCGACCGTGCGGATGGCCGGCTCTGCGCCTGTCATCTGGCCGAAGGCTAAGCGCGAAAACGGATCAGCGCATCGGCCGCGACAGCCCCATCGGGCGTACAGATCAGCGGATTGATGTCCAATTCTTCGAGCCGGCCCACTTCCGCTGCAACGAAGCGTTGCACAGCCATAACCGTCCGGACGACAGCGTCGATATCAGCGGCAGGCTTTGCGCGATACCCCGCCAGTAATTTCATCACTTTCAGCGAACCCAGTGCCGTGCGGACATCTTCTTCACAAGCAGGGATCAACAGAGTGGCACTGTCGGCCAGCAACTCGGTCAACACGCCGCCTGCACCTATTGTCAGGGCATGTCCGTAGACCGGATCACGGACAACGCCGACAATCAATTCAGCGACCACGCCGGTGATCATGCTTTCGACGAGAAAGCCGGTAACGCCGTTCATCTCGGCGCCGGCGACTTCCACTTCGGCCACGGAACCAAGACCCAACCGAACTGCGCCCTCCTCGGTCTTGTGCGCGATGCCAAGCCCCTTGAGCACCAGCGGGAACCCGATCTTGGCAGCCGCAGTTGCCAGATCCGAACCTGTCGCAACCTGGAATACTGGCACTGGCACACCATGACTGGCCAGCAGCCTCTTTGCGGCGGCTTCATCAAGCACTGATGTCGCCATTGACGCGCCCTTACCGGAGCGGGCGGGATGGCACTCGGCATCCTCGGGCGATGACGATGGAAAGGGAGGCACGGGCGTGCCAAGCAAGACTGGCATCGCTGCGGGGCGGCTCCAGGCCTCCGAAAGGTCGGCTGCCGCTTCCGCCGCTGCCAGCGCCGCCTCAAGTCCCATCATCGGCGCAATGCCCGCTGCCAACAGAGTATTTGCCCGCGCTTCGGGTAGTCCCTCGGGCATGGTTGCCACCATGGCCGCTCGCGATCCGGTCCGAGCCACCGCTGCCAGCAAAGCCTCTTCACCGCAATCCCAAGCTGAGGGGTCGGATCTGTCGTCTCTTGGATAATCGTAGATCAGACATGTCAGATCAAAACCTGATGCCATCATGGCCACGTAGGTATCTGTCATGCGCGCCACGTCACCCCATATGAAGGTGTGATAGTCGAGCGGATTTGCGACAGTGACCAGATCCGAAAGCGTGGCCTTGACACGTTCCTGTCCAGCGGGGTCGAGCGCCGGCAGATCCAACCGCCGGGCGGCAACAGCATCGGCGACGAGACTTGCCTCTCCACCCGAACAGGAAAGAGAAGCAAGTCTCCGTCCCGGCAGCGGCCCGTGGACATGTAGCAGTTTGAGTGCTTCGAGAAAGGCGTCCAGACCATCGAGTTGCGGGATGCCAAGCCGTGTCAGAAACGCCCGGCTAGCCGCATCGCTACCCGCCAGTGAGGCCGTATGGCTGATAGCCGCCGCCTGCGCTTGCTCCGACCGTCCAACCTTTAGCGCAACGATGGGTTTGCCCAGTTCCCGCGCGCGTGCCGCAAGCGCTTCGAAAGCACGAACATCCGAGACCCCCTCGATATGCAGACCAAGCGCTGTGACGCGTTCATCCTCGACAAGCGCACGCCCAATCTCAGCGAGCCCGACCTGCGCCTGATTTCCAGCTGCGACCACGTAGGCGACCGGCACAGCCCGGCGCTGCATGGTCAGATTGATCAGGATGTTGGAACTTTGGCCAACGATCGCGACGCCGCGATCGGTACGCACACCGCCATGTTGATCTGGCCACAGAAGAGCGCCATCCAGATAGTTTATGAACCCATAGCAATTTGGCCCAAGGACCGGCATCTCACCTGCAGCTTCGACAAGCTGGACCTGCAATGCGGCACCTGCGTCGCGGTCGTCTTCTGCCTCAGCAAAACCGGAGGCGAAGCAGACGGCTCCGCCCGCACCCATCGCTGCCAACCGTGCGACCGTGTCGATGGTGAGGTGCCTGTTGACGCCAATGAACACAGCGTCTGGTGCTTCGGGCAAATCATCGAGAGATTTCAGGCAGGGTACTCCAACCATGTCCGGGCGGGTCGGATGCACTGGCCACAGCGGACCCTGGAACCCCATCTTGAGACATTGCGCAACAACGGCAGGCGCCCAGGCGCCGCCGCCAATCACAGCAATCGAGCTCGGGCAGAGCGGTCGAGACAAATCAGGCGACACGGGTCCCCTCGGCATTGATCAAGAGCGTACCGTCTTCCTTGGCAAATGGCCCTGGCGGCAGGCGATTCAGCAGATCGAATACAAGCTCGGCGGGCCGGCAGAGCCGGACACCCATAGATGTGCAGACAATGGGCCGATTGACGAGAACCGGATGCTCCAGCATGCGCGCGATGAGCACAGCATCGGGCACACCTTGGTCAAGCAGACCCAATTCCTCGGCAGGGCTTCTTTGAGCCCTCAGAGCCGTGCGAGGCGTCAAACCAGCCGCTGCGAACAATCCCAGCAGTTGTGGTCGGGTCCATCCCTCATTCAGGTAATCTATGATTGTTGGCGAAAAGCCCGCCGCTTGGAGGATCGCAAGCACGTTCCGGGATGTTCCACAATCCGGGTTATGGTGGATGACAACATTCATGCCTTCTGCTCTACACTGGTGACGCCGCGTTCCCCGGGCATTTGCGTTGAGGTATTCTTGGCAAGAGGAAGACATGAATTGTTAAGAAAACGCCCGCATCGTCCCCTAACGGTACAGGCTGAGGAGCCAATGACCGTGCAAGGTGAAGCCCTGCCGCCAATGCGCCTGTCGCCCCAGGCGGTGGGGCGGATCTTTCGGACGCCCCTTTTCATCTTGCTGGAAATACCTCGGGGTCTGGGGCAGAGCCCCAGCTGGTCGACGCCGCAGGCGGCGAAACCACTCATGCCCCCAGCGGCCGCAACAGATCGCGGCTGATGATGTGACGCTGGATCTCGGAGGTGCCATCCCAGATCCGCTCGACCCGCGCATCGCGCCAGAACCGGGACAGCGGCAGGTCGTCCATCAACCCCATGCCACCATGGATCTGAATGGCCGCATCGGTCACACGCGCCAGCATCTCGGACGCGTAAAGTTTGGCCGACGCAATCTCGCGGTTTGCGGGCAGTTCCTGATCCAGCCGCCAAGCGCTCCCGAGGGTAAGGTAATCCGCCGCGTCGATCTCTGTGACCATATCTGCAATCTGAAAACTCACACCCTGGAACTTGCCGATCTGCTGTCCAAACTGGCGGCGTTCCGCTGCATAGTTCAGCGCATAGTCGAACACCCGTCGCGCGCGCCCGACCGACATGGTGGCGACCGTGATGCGGGTCGCATAGAGCCACTCGTTCATTACCGCAAAACCGCCATCGACCTCGCCCAGCACGGCGCTGTCTGGCAGACGGCAATCCTCGAACCGCAAGATCATGTTATTGTAGCCCCGGTGCGAAACCGAGGCGTATCCGTCTGAAATCTCAAACCCCGGATGGCCACGGTCCACCAAAAAGCAGGTGATGCGTTTTTTCGGACCCTTGGGCGTGTCGTCCTCGCCGGAGGCGACAAACACGATCACAAAGTCCGCGTGCTCGGCGCCCGAGATGAAATGTTTGGTGCCGTTCACAACCCAATCACCACCATCGCGCACCGCCGTGCATTTCATGCCTCGAACGTCCGAGCCCGCATCGGGTTCAGTCATGGCAAGCGCATCCATCTTTTCGCCACGCACGGCCGGCATCAGATAGCGCTCGACCTGTTCGTCCCGGCAGGCCATCAGGATGTTCTGAGGCCGCCCGAAGAAGTGGTTCAGCGCCATGGATCCCCTGCCCAGCTCGCGCTCCACCAAGGCAAAGTCGAGATGGCTCAGCCCGGCGCCACCAACGCTTTCCGGGAAATTGCACGCATAGAACCCAAGCTCGATGGTCTTGGCCTTGATCCGCTCGGCTACTTCCGGCGGCACCTCGCCCGTACGCTCGACCTCGTCCTCATGCGGATAGATCTCGTTCTCGACAAAAGACCGCACGGTCGAGACGATCATGTCCTGTTCTTCGGTCAGGCCAAAGTGCATAGATCCCTCCTCAGCGATGGGGGTCGTTTTCAGGGAGGATGTCGCGGATATAGTCGCGGTCCTTCCAGACGGGTTTTGCAAGCGGCTCACCTGCCGCGGGCAAGTATTCCGACGGCTGCCCTTGCGCGAGATCAGGGATATAGCGCGGGCAATTCGGGAAGATTTCATCCGCCGTCAGACGCACCAGCACCTTGGCACCAGTGAACGCCGAAAGGCTCTGCTCATTGTAGATGAGTTCAGCCGTGCCGTTGACGCGCAATCTGTGTGATGTGCCGTCAAGGCGCATGAACAACAGGCCAACACGCGCGGTGCCCGCGATATTGCCCAGAGAACGATACATCGAGTTGCCATCAAAATCCGGCCACTCCAGTGCTTTCGGCCCGGTCACCCGGACGAACCCCGCAGGGCCGCCCTTGAACGAGCAATCAACGGCTCCTTGATGTGCTGTCCCAAGAAAAAAGAACTCCA
>JBGCFK010000111.1:0-3013 GCA_045106875.1 Paracoccaceae bacterium
ACTTACCCGCGATTCAGAAAAGCGGTCCTTCATCCTTAAGTCGTCGACGAAAGAGAGGTTTGAGAGTAAAAACGCGTGTAACTTTGGATCATTCGCGACTTCTATCGAGGCCTTTGTGAGATTTACGACCAGTTCAAAATCGGGGAACGCAAAGCGGTCTTTGTTCGGCCCAGAGAAGTAAGCCAATGCGTATGCGTAACAGTGAATCGCGGCATTGGCTTCTCTGATCACATTCAACTTCTCCTTGAAGCTTTCAGCAACGACCGGACTTGGACTTGCAAAGATGCTCGCGAATATCAGGAATAAAGAAGTGGGGGCTCTCATCACCACTCTTTCCCATAGGTGAGTTCTTCCGGCTTGCCCTTGGTCGGGGACTTCTGTGCTTCCGCCCGTGGCTCCGACATCTCGGCCCCATCCTCCGCCTTTTCGATCTTCACCCGCAGGTCATACCAAGCCGCCTGACCCGTCACCGGGTCCGAGTTCGACCAGCGCAGGCCATCGCCCTTGGGCGGCAGCAGCTCGTGGATCAGGTGGTTCAGCAGGAAGCCACGTTTGGCCTCGGGCGCGCTGCGATCCAGCGCCCATGCGCCTTCGCGTTTGCCAATGGCGTTCCACGTCCACATGGTCTTGTCGTTCACCGCCTCCATCCGCGCGATCTTCACCTTGATCTTGCCATGGTGCGAGGAAACGTAAGCCCAGTCGCCCGTCTTCAGCCCGTGCGCATCACAGATCGGGCCCGGCACATACATCGGGTTCTCGCCGTGGATCTGGCGCAGCCATGCGTTCTGGGAGCCCCATGCGTGGTACATGGCTGCCGGGCGCTGCGTGATTGCATGGTATGGATATTCGGTGTTGTCGACGGCGGTCTGCTCGAATGGCTCCCACCACACGGGCAGGGGGTCCATCGCCATCTTCAGCTGGTCACGCAGGTGGTCGGGCGGCTGGTGCTCGCCGTGTCCTTCGGCTGCCAGCTGGAACTTGCGCAGGGGTTCGACATACATCTGGAACACAAAAGGCATGGGTTTGTCATAGAAGCTCTTCTCGACCGCCCATTCCTGATAGCCCATGTTGAAGGGCCGCATGTAGAGCTTGTCTTCGGGAATGTGTTCGATCCAGAAGCCGCCATTCGCGACATAGCGCGCGATCTGGTCAGGATTGGGTGAGCCGCGGCCATGTTCGTTGCCGTCCTCGCCGCGGAAACCGGCCAGAGGCCCGACGCCGGGGCGGCGCTGATGGTTGACGATGTAATCGGCGTAGTCGGCGAACTTCGGTGTGCCGTCCTCGTTCGTCAATCCGGGCAGGCCCAGCTTGCCACCCAACTGGATGAGTGCGGACTGGAAGCAGCGGACGTCCCGGCCCTCGGCTTGTGTCTCTGGTGCCACGACAGGCCAGCGGATTGCGTCGGCCACGGCATTGATCTCGCCAATCGGCCGGTCCAGCAGCGAGATGCAATCGTGCCTTTCCAGATACGTTGTGTCGGGCAGGACCAGATCAGCATATGCGACCATCTCGGAACTGTAGGCATCCGAGTAGATGATCTTCGGGATCTTGTACTCCCCGTCCTCGCGCTTGTCGGTCAGCATCTCCATCACGGAGGCCGTGTTCATCGACGAGTTCCACGCCATGTTCGCCATGTACATCATCAGGCATTCGACCGGGTATGGATCGCCCGCATGCGCGTTCGAGATCACCATGTGCATCATGCCGTGTGCCGACATGGGGTTTTCCCATGTGAACGCCTTGTCGATGCGGCGTGCCGAGCCGTCCTCGTTCAGGGCGAGATCCGAGGGTTCGCGCACGAAGCCCAGATGCGGGCCGTCCAGCGGCTTGTGCGGGGTCGCGTTGTGATGCGGCTTCGGATGTGCATCGACCGGTTTGGGGTAGGGCGGCTTGAAGCGGAACCCGCCCGGGCGTTCAACCGTGCCAAGCAGCAATTGCAGCAGATGCAGCGCACGGCAAGTCTGGAAACCGTTCGAGTGCGCCGAGATCCCGCGCATCGCGTGGAAGGCGACGGGGCGGCCCGTGACGGTATTGTGCTTCTCACCGCGGAAGTCGGTCCATTCAATCGGCAACTCAAAGGACTGGTTGAAGGCCACATCCGCAATCTGGGCTGCGATGCTCTTGATCCGGTCTGCCGAGATCCCGGTCGCCTCGGCCACCTGATCCGGGGCGTATTCCGGTTCGAGATACTTGGCGGCCATCAGCTCGAAGCTGGGCTTGCAGGCTTGCCCGTCCAGCCCCTTGAAGTTGCCTTTCAGCGCGGGCTTCATGCCGGGTGTGTCGAAGGGCTTCAGGTAGCCGTCATTGGTGTCGAGCACCATTGCCTTGCCGTCGGCATCGCGGATGAAGAGGCCGAAATTCTCCCCCGGCGTGCGGTCAACCAGCCACGGCGCGTTTGACCACTGCGAGAGATATTCGACGTCCACATGGCCGGTGCGGAGTAATTCGTGGCACAGCGCGAGAATGAAGAGACCGTCCGTCCCAGGTGTAATCCCGACCCAGTCGTCCGCGACTGCGTTATATCCAGTGCGCACCGGGTTCACGCCGATGACCCGCCCGCCCGCGGTCTTCATCTTGCCGATACCCATCTTGATCGGGTTCGAATCATGGTCCTCTGCGACACCAAAGATCATGAAGAGCTTGGTCTTGTCCCAGTCAGGACTGCCGAACTCCCAGAATGCGCCGCCCAGTGTGTAGATCCCTGCAGCCGCCATGTTCACGGAACAGAACCCGCCATGTGCCGCGTAGTTGGGTGTGCCGAAGTTCTGCGCCCACCATGACGTCAGCGATTGGGATTGGTCGCGGCCCGTGAAGAAAGCCAGCTTCTTCGGATCCTCGCGCAGCGGCCCAAGCCATTCGGCGGCCTTGTCCAAGGCTTCGTCCCAAGAGATTTCCTTGAACTCACCCGATCCGCGTTCGCCCGTGCGCAGCAGCGGCTTCATCAGCCGGGCAGGGGAGTAGTGCTGCATGATCCCGGCAGAGCCCTTGGCGCAGAGAACGCCCTTGTTGACGG
>JBGCFK010000112.1:0-7372 GCA_045106875.1 Paracoccaceae bacterium
GATGGCTACCGGATCGAGGCAGTGGCTCCCGGCCGCTTTCTTGTCGATCTTCTTCTGGAAGGAGAGATCGATGCACTACTGGCCTACAAACCGCCCAAGGCTTTTGGCGATGGTCGACTGGTTCGCTTGCTGCCGGATTACGAACAACGCGAAAAGGCAGCGTTTGCCCGGACAGGCGTCTTCCCCATCATGCATCTTGTGGGGATCCGCCGTGATGTCGCCGAGGCCTATCCGGCCTTGCCTGCGGCGTTGCTCGCTGCCTTCACAGAAGCCAAGGATATCGGTCTGCAGAGGCTTCGCGAGGTGCAGGCCCTGCCTGTAGCCTTGCCCTGGCTTGCACCTGAGGTCGCGCGCCTGACAGCGCTGATGGGGACGGACTGGTGGCCCTATGGCATCTGCAACAACCGCACTGCACTCGACACCATCATTCAGCAGGCACACGATCAGGGTCTGCTCTCTTCAATACCGACGATCGACGAGCTTTTCCATCCGTCAACCCTCGACAGCTGACTTCGGAGCGGTTACCAGCAAAAGACCGGGGGATACGCCGACCAGAGCCGTCATTTGCCCTGCCATCCACAAGGCAACACCTGTTGTCTCGACAAGTTGCAGGTGACCTTCCGTGGCAGGCCACCCTGTCTCCAGCGTGTGCCATGTCAGAGTGAGCCTCTGCTTGACGCGGCCTCGGGTCTCAAGCCTATTCAGTAGAGAACAGCGACAGGAGAGATTGCACATGACGCAGGATCGCGGAACGGTACTGATGGAGGCTGGCGGGTATCACTACATTCCTGGGGTGATGCAATACTCCGCAGGTGTCGGCGCGGCGCCAGGCCTGCAGATTGAACGCGCGACCTTCACCGCGCCGGTTCCTCTCGCTGAGGGCTTCCAGCGCATAAGGGCGCACCTTGAACATCTGGGCAGACCTCTGGCTGCATTCTGCGCCTGCGAACTGCGCTCGCCGCAACAGTTCAGCGAAGATGGGTTCAACGCATTCAATCAAAGCTATGCCGATGTCCTTCGGGACTGGAATATCATGAAGATGGATGACAACCCGATTGCCCGCGCGAATGTCTGTCCAGAAATCGATGCCCCGTCAGAGCCCTGCTTTCATGCGTTCTCATACACAACGCAAGCGGCCTCGGCGCAGTCCTCTTTCGTCATCGCCGGATCGGGTGAGGCAAAAGAAGGGGGCCCCAGCTATGCAGGCGCAACCGTGCGCCTCGGGGATACAAGCCCCGATGGCATGCTCGAAAAGGCCAAATTCGTGCTGGGCGAGATGGAGCGCCGGATGAACTTCTTCGACGCAGGCTGGGACGACGTCACAGCGACACAGCTTTACACAGTCTACGATCCTCACCCTTTCCTCGCTGAAGAAGTCGTGACCCGGGGGGCGGCGAGGCACGGTCTCAATTGGCACTATCACCGCCCACCGGTCGTTGGCCTGGATTTCGAAATGGACTGTCGACGCGTCTTCTCCGAGCACGTGCTTGCAGCTGGTTGAACCGGGGTTGCTGACGCCTCAGCATCGAAAGACTGGTGATCGACAACCGTTTCTCGCTGTTATGTGGTCACGAGACCTGGTCATTCGCCGACATGCTGCGCGGTGTTCTATCGGAAATCGATCACGTGCTGCCGATAGTCGAGACCCGGGTCTTTTGCGGGAGAGGGCGAAGTCCTACGCTCTCATGAGCGCTTTTCCCTCACCGGCAAACAGAGACCTATCCCACAGGCGCGGGTTGGTCAAAAGATGCGATCTCGTGCAGGGTGCTGGAGACGTGGCGCGAACCGATCGGTCGATCACACTCTCATCCGCGGATTGGTTACCCATTGGCTGGCAGGTGTTTGCTGGCAAACACCGAGAAGCGCATGACCCTGTCCGTCGCGGGCTTGCCTCTCTCTAAGGACGGATTTTCATCCTAACGTACTCCGAGGATTCCCTGACCTTAGCCGCCGTCTCAAGCATGCTGCACGAGATGAATGTCGCCGGCGTCAGGCCCTGAGCGGCGTTCTTCGGGCGATATCCCAGATGAATCCCGCCAGTTCCCGGGCGACAGCGGCCAGCACACGCGGTTGCGGTTTTCCGGTTCGGGCCAGATCGCGATAGCGTTTCGTCAGTCGAACCTGAGCTTTCCAACCGATATCCCGGCTCTCTTGCGGCAGGTGGGCTGCGCGTTTGAGATATTTGTGCTGTTCGCGGGCGGGGTGGCGGTAGGACCCTGGCTTCAACCATCATGGTTCGTGCGAGCGCATTGCCGGTCTTGGTCAGACGACCACGGCGGATTGATGTACCACTGGAATGCTCGGACGGCACCAGCCCCAGCCATGCCATCAACTGGCGCGGGTTGGAGAACCGGATGATGTCACCGATTTCGGCTGTCACCGTCGTGCCGATCGTGGTGTCGATGCCGCGCAAAGCTCGTAACGCGTCGACCACCGGGCCGAACCGCCAGCCTTTCACAGCATCTTCGATGGCCGGGTTCAACGTCGCCAGTCGGGCCATGATCTGATGGATGTTCCGCTTCAACTCGTCGAACGCCAATTGCTGGTGGGGGAACCTGAACTTGCGCAATTCATTGATCCAGCGCCAGTGGCTCTTCGTCCAATAGGTCGGCCGCGAGTACCGCAACCCATGACGTAGCAGGAAACGGCATTTTCTACGTCCTGCACACCGGCATCCCCTGGGCTGAACTGCCCAGCGAATACGGCACACCGACTACGGTCTACAACCGCTTCAATCGCTGGTCTTATGCTGGCGCTGGGATTGGGTCATGGAGGCTGTCGCCGACGCTCACAACGTCGACATGGTGATGGTCGATGGAACCAGCGTGCGGGCGAATCATTCGGCCAGCACGCTTAACAAAAGCTCCACGCCGCTGTTTAGGTCGCTCACAGGGCGGATTAGGGACGAAAATACATGCACTTACCAATCAGGATGGGCTGCCAATCCGATATGAATTGACGCCCGGCCAAGTCCATGGAGAAATTCCATTCAACAGATCGCTGGACAGTTTGCGACCTGGCCAATATGTGCTCGCGTACAAAGCATATGACGCAGACTGGATCCGCGAGATGATCTGGGAACAGGGCGCTATCGACGTGATCCCTCCCAAGGCCAAACGTAAACTCCCCGCGGAGTTTGATGCGGAAATCTACCGGGAACGCAACAAAATCGAGTTTTCTTTGGCAGGCTGAAAGCCTCGTTCCGCCGTATCGCAACTCGATACGAAAAGACTTCACGAAACTTCCTGTCCATGACCAAACTGGCCTCTGTCAGGCTCAGTATCGAATTTTATGAGTCGGCTGCCTAGCTGAGGGTGGGTGTTGCTTGAACATGGCCTCCTCGGTTGAAGACGGCATGAAACGTCGCCATGAGCCCAATGGCGTGGCTTGCCCGCTTGGATCGAGTTTCACTTATGTATCGCGATCCATGATCCATCGCACCTCGGGCGCCGGTACGAAGCACCATTTGCGAAGTGGCCCGGCCATGACGTTAAGGTAATACATCTCGAAGCCGTAGGGCGCGCCGCAGGGATGATGCCCGCGCGGCACCAGCACGACATCCCCATCGGCCACGGCCATCGTCTCGTCCAGACCACCATCATCAGTATAGACGCGCTGGATGCCGAAGCCCGACGCCGGGTTCAGGCGGTGATAGTAGGTCTCTTCCAGATAAGTGATCCGGGGGAAGTCGTCCTCGTCATGGCGATGGCTGGGATAGGAGGACCAGTGCCCTGAGGGCGTGAAGACCTCGGTCACCAACAGGCTGTCGGCAAAATCTTCACCTTCCATGGCGATGTTGTTGATATGGCGCGTATTGGTGCCCTTGCCACGCTCGGTCAATGTGATGCCATCGGGACCGATCCGGCGCGCAGTATGCCCGCCGATGCCGGGTGCCGAGCAAGCCGCCAACACACAGTCAGTCTGGGCAGTTGCCTGCCAATCGGTGCCGTTGGGTAAATAAAGACAATGCGGTGCTGTCTTCTCGAAGACGCTCATCCTCTCGCCCAGAACGCCCCAATCCTGCCCTGCGCCGATCAGTGCGGCCTTACCCTCGACCATTACCAGGATCACCTCTCGGTCCCCTGTAACCTCGGTTGCGGTATCACCTGCGCGCAGGTGATAGAGCGAGAACCCGACGTAGCGCCAACCCGCCGAGGCTGGCGTAATTTCATGCACCTTGCCGCGCGTTCCGAAGGGTTTCCTCAACAGATCAGCCATGCCGTCCTCTTATGCAGCCGCAATGTCCAGACCTGTGCGTGCGCACTGATCCACGATGTGCTCGAAGCCCATTTTGGAGTATTCATAGGGCGGCGCCTTGGTCGGGTCCTGTTCCGCCTCGACCACGATCCAGCCTTTGTACTGCATAGCCTTCAGCGCCCGTGTCACTTCACCAAAATCGATGCAGCCATCGCCGGGTACGGTGAAGGCGCCTGCGATAACAGCGTCAAGGAAACTCCGGTCATTTGCGCGGACATCCGCCACCACATCCGGACGGATATCTTTGTAGTGCATATGGTGGATACGGTCGCCCCAGCGATCCATGGTCGCCAACACATTGCCACTGCCGAACAGACAATGTCCGGTGTCGAAGCACAGCTTCAGTTCAGCACATGATCCGTTCATCAATGCATCAATGTCCGCCTCGGCTTCAATGATCGAGCCCATATGGTGGTGATAGGCCAGGGTCATGCCTTGGTCGGCACACCATTTGGCGACCTCGCCAAGACGGAGGGAATAGTCGCGAACCTCGTCACGGCTGAGTTGAGGGCGCGCGTTCACAGGGACTGCACGATCGCCCTGCACGGTATTCGAGCATTCCGAGTAGACGATACAGGGCGCATCCAGGGCCACGAACTGTTCGACCTGCCCGCGGATCGATTCGATCTCTTCGTCAACCGAATGGACCAGCATGTTGCCGGAACACCATCCTCCGCACAGCGCAATGTCTGCTGCATCAAGGTACCCGCGCAGACCCGCCGTGTCCTGCGGCATGCGTTGCCCGCGTTCGACACCGACATAGCCGATCTCGCGCGCTTCACGCATCGCCTGTTCCATGGTGAACCCGGCGGTCAGATCTGGCAGATCATCGTTCTGCCAGGAGATGGGAGAAATCCCGACTTTGACGGACATCAGAGTGCTTTTTGCATTTTCTTGGCCTCGGTATAGGCAGTGCGAGCGTCGTTGACTTCGGGACGCTCAGAAACCTCTGGTACAGCCACTTCCCACCAGGCCCCACCCGCCTCGGTGGAGGGATAGGGATCCGTGTCCACGACGATTACCTTCACGCCCGTGCCGCGGGCAGACAGTTCCCGCTCCAGATTGGCAATGGTCGCAGCCTTCACGGCCTGTGCGCCCATCGAGCCGGCATGGGCTACAAAGTCGATATTCGAGGGCACCTTGTGGACAGACATGTCCAGCAGATTATTAAACTCCGCCCCGCCGGTGCCCATTTGCAATCGGTTGATGCAGCCAAATCCGCGATTGTCGGTGATGATCACCGTAAGGTCGATGCCCATCATGACAGCGGTCGCAAGTTCCGAGTTCGCCATCATATAAGACCCATCGCCCAGCATGCAGATCACGTCCCGGTCCGGATCGGCCATCTTGATCCCCATGGCCCCGGCGATCTCGTACCCCATACACGAGTACCCGTATTCCATGTGATAATGACCGGGATTGATGGCTTTCCAGAGCTTGTGCAACTCGCCCGGCATGGTGCCTGCAGCACCCATCACGGCAGTTTTGCCCGTGGATGCGCGTTGGACGGCACCAATGACCTGCATGTCGGTGGGCAGGTCATTGGTGTCTGCGGCTGGGGGGGCTGTAACCGCATCAGCGGCCCGGAACCACTGAGTTTTCAGCGCAGCATCTGGCGCGTCGGCCTGATGGCCCGCCAGTTCCGCCTCCAATGCCAGAAGTCCGGCATTCGCATCGCAGCAAACTGGTGCGGCACCGTGCTTCATCGCGTCGTAGGCTTGCACATTGACCGAAATCAACCGCGCCGCCGGGTTGCGGAACAACGCCCAGGACCCCGTGGTGAAGTCCTGAAACCGTGTGCCTATGCCGAGCACCAGATCAGCCCCGGCACAAACCGTGTTGGCGGCAGAACCGCCCGTGACACCCACGGGGCCGAAATTCATCGGATGGTCCCAAGACAGCGCAGATTTTCCAGCCTGTGTTTCGACCACAGGAATCTGATGGGTGGTGGCAAAGACCTCCAGCGTATTGTGAGCCTCGGCGTAATGCACTCCGCCACCGGCAACGATTACCGGATGTTTGGCCGCTCGGATCAAGTCCGCTGCCGCTTCGACCTCCAAGGGGTCGGGCGGTGGACAGCGCGGTGTCCAGACCTTTGGTTGAAAGAAGGCAATGGGGTAGTCGAACGCTTCGGCCTCTGTGTCCTGACAAAATGCCAACGTTACCGGTCCGCAATCCGCCGGATCCGTCAGAGTCCGTATCGCGCGAGGCAACGCAGTTAGAAGATGTTCGGGCCGGGAAATCCGGTCGAAATACCGCGACACAGGGCGGAAACAGTCATTTGCGCTGACCGTACCGTCACCGAAATCCTCGATCTGTTGCAAGACAGGGTCGGGTGCGCGATTGGCGAATATGTCGCCGGGTAGGAACAGCACTGGCAAGCGGTTCACGTGGGCCGTCGCCGCTGCTGTGACCATATTCGTCGCGCCAGGGCCAATCGAGGACGATACCGCCATCATCCGACGCCGTCGCGATTGCTTGGCGAACGCGATGGCGGCATGCGCCATGGTCTGCTCGTTATGTCCGCGCCAGGTCGGCAACTGGTCGCGGATGCCGTAAAGCGCCTCGCCCAAACCGGCGACGTTGCCATGGCCGAAAATCGCCCATACCCCGGCGAACAGACGTTCGCCCGCACCATTCTGCTGCGCAGCCAGGTAGCGGACCATTGCCTGTGCTGCGGTCAGTCTGATCGTATCGCTCATACGGCGTCTCCCATGGCATTGCGCGCCGAGTCCCAAACATGACACAGAGATTGATAGTTTGCCGCCATGGTTCGTACTGCGGCTGTATCGTCGATCTGCCCGGACATCCATTGACGTGCGGCCTCGCCGAAGATTGTCCGGCCAACGGTGAAGCCTTTGACCAGAGGCTGCTTCGCCGCCAGCGCAAAGCTTTTGGCCAGTGCATCAGGTGCGGCGTCCAGACCAAGGATCACGATACCGCGCGTGCGTGGGTCGTTGCGCTCGATGGCAGCAACGGCATGGCTCCATGCGGATTGCGTGGTGAAAGGTTCCAGCTTCCACCAATCCGGGTAGATCCCCCGGTCATAGAAACGCTGGATCAAGATCGGGGTAGTGGTATCATCCACTGCGCCCACGATCGAGGGCGTCAGCTC
>JBGCFK010000113.1:0-7116 GCA_045106875.1 Paracoccaceae bacterium
TCGCTGTGATCACGGGATAGTCAGGCTTCGAGAACCGCGTCCTCGTCGTCGACCCGTTCGCTGGGGGGCAGATCGAAGTCCAGCCCATGCGCCGCACGGATCTTGTCCTCGATCGAGTGGGCAATATCGGGATTGTCACGCAGGAACTGCTTGACGTTCTCGCGACCCTGCCCGATGCGATCATCGCCATAGGAGAACCATGACCCGGACTTCTCGACCACACCGGCTTTGACGCCAAGATCGACCAGTTCGCCCATCTTCGAGATGCCTTCGCCGTACATGATGTCGAACTCGACCTGCTTGAACGGCGGCGCAACCTTGTTCTTGACGATCTTCACGCGTGTGGCGTTGCCGACAACCTCGTCGCGATCCTTGATTGCACCGATGCGGCGAATATCGAGACGCACGGATGAGTAGAACTTCAGCGCGTTCCCGCCCGAAGTCGTCTCTGGCGAGCCGAACATCACACCGATCTTCATGCGGATCTGGTTGATGAAGATCACCATGCATTTCGAACGGCTGATCGAGCCGGTAAGCTTGCGCATCGCCTGGCTCATCAGACGTGCCTGCAGGCCGACCTGGGCATCGCCCATATCGCCTTCGAGTTCCGCACGTGGGGTCAGGGCGGCCACCGAATCGACCACCACGGTCGAGACCGCGCCCGAACGCACCAGCGTGTCGGTGATCTCCAGTGCCTGCTCACCCGCATCGGGTTGGGAGATCAGCAATTCGTCCACATCCACGCCCAGCTTGCGGGCATAGACCGGATCCAGCGCGTGCTCGGCATCCACAAATGCGCAGATGCCGCCCTTCTTCTGTTCCTCGGCGATGGTATGCAGCGCCAATGTCGTTTTGCCAGAGGATTCCGGGCCGTAGATCTCGATGATCCGGCCTTTTGGCAATCCGCCTATTCCCAGCGCAATATCAAGACCAAGAGACCCGGTCGATGTGGCCTCGATATCCATCGAGGTCCGCTGACCGAGCTTCATGATGGAACCCTTGCCGAAGTTCCGTTCAATCTGCGCGAGCGCTGAATCGAGCGCCTTTTGCTTGTCCATGTTTCGCCTCTCGTCGAGCTTCAATAGGTTGTCACTCATCCTGCCTGCTCCTTGTTGTCATATCCGCCTTGGAGGCGCAAACTCCAAAGTGTTCTCTGGATGTTCGCATACGACTTGGTACAAATAAAGAACAAACTGGACCTTCACACGCATCAGTTGAAATCCAACATAGTTTACGAGCCGTTAAGCCAGCGGGCGCAGTTTGGCTGCGGAACAGCAGCTTGGAATCTGCCTGATGCTCGTGTCTTTCAACCGTCGGCTGGTGATCCTGGCCATGCCGAAATGCGCCTCGACCGCGCTTGAAAAAGCGTTGGAGGGTCGGATGGATCTGGTGCTGCGCGGTCATCCCGGCATCAAGCATATGCGCCTACGCGGCTATCAGCGGTTCATCGAGCCCTATCTTGCCAGCCTGACCGACAAGCCGTTCGAGGTGATCTCTGCCTTTCGGGAACCCGAAGACTGGCTGCATTCGTGGTGGCGCTATCGAAGGCGTGACGGGATGCGGCAGCAGGAGAACTCGACCAAGGGAATGAAGTTCAACCAGTTCGCCGAGCTCTATGCCGATGGTGGCCAGAAACCCGCCGATGTCGGGCGTCAGGGACAATTCATTTCCGACAAGAACGGGGATGTCGGCGTGGACCGGCTGTTTCGCTATGACCGGATGGAGGGAATGGTGCGCTATGTGGCGGACCGTATGGATTGCGCGATTTCCCTCGAGCGGCACAATGTGTCGCCGCCAGCGCCCTGGTTGGGCAGCAAGCTGACCGGGCAGCAGCGCGCAGCCTTTCGGGCCGCGTTTGCCCGGGACTATGATATCTACGAGAACATCGCGGTCTGACGCGCTTCACCGCGGACCCGACACTGCGGTTTTGTCAACGCAGCACCAGTTCGACACGCCGATTCCTGAGACGTCCCTCCTCTGTCGCATTGGACGTGAGCGGCGCCAGATAACCGACGCCGCGCGCATCCAACTGCTTTGCCGGGACACCGCGCTCCAGCAACGCTGCGCGCACGGCCTCGGCCCGGCGGCGAGAGAGGGTAATATTGGAATCGAGCGCGCCTTCGCTGTCCGAGTGCCCTACGATCACAACCTCCAGCGCTGCATCACGGGTCAGCATCCGCGCCAACGCGTCCAGCGCATCCGCGGACTCTCGTGTCAATGACGCACCGCCGGTGGCAAAGGCCAACCCATCAATGGCCACGTGCCCGTTGGCGCGCAGCATGTCACCCAGCTCACGCGCCTCACCGGGCGCAATCGCGGCAACGGCTTCGGCCTGCTCGCTGCGCGACACAGGCGCAGGTGCAACAACCGCTGCCCCCTTTCGCGGCGTCACGGCAACCGTCTGCACGAAGGTGACACCCTGCACAGCACTGACCAGAACCGAAGCGTATGCAGGTGGGGTCTTGCGCACTGCGGACATCTGACCGAACGCCTGCACATCCATGCGCATGTGCGGTGCGGGCAGGACCGTCACACCGAAACGGAAGTCGAAACCACCGCAAGACATGGACCAACACTCGAACTCAGGCTCGAAGCCAAGTCCCGCCAGACGATCACGATAGCCTGCCAGGATACTCTCGGGCGCGGCTCCGCCTGTGACCTTGTATGCAGCCCAGACGGTACGCCCGCTGATGGCCAGCAGGTTGTCGCCCGTCGCATCCACCGGTCCCATGGGCAGCGCATAGTTGTCCGATCCGCGCACCACATAGGCAGTGCGTTCCGCGTTGCCGGGCGCGCCCAGATCCAGTTCGGCCGCGATGGCGGGACCCGCCGCTAGGATGAGGCAGAAGAGGGCCGCCCGCATCGCCTCACCCCCGGCCCATCGCGTGGTATTCCGGGTTTGGCTGCATACCGACGGCGCTGGCCATTCGGTTGGACATGTTGAAGAACGCGGCAACGGATGCGAGATCCCAGATGTCCTCGTCTGCCAGCCCGTGCGCCCGCAACGCATCCCTGTCTGCGTTACCAATGGACGCGCTGGCCTCGGTCACCTGCATGGCAAAACCCAGCATCGCTTCTTGCCGCAGCGTCAGGTCCGCCATACGCCAGTTCATGACGATCGCCTCGCCAAGCACCGGGTTGCCGGACAGCAACCTGACCTGCGCGCCGTGCGCGACCTGGCAATACCAGCAGCCATTGCGTGAGGAGACAGCAACGGCGACCATCTCGCGCTCCAGCTTCGAAAGCCCGGACGCCCCCAGCATCAGATCGTTATACATGGCAGAGAACGCGCGCAGTTTTTCGGGCCTGTGCGCATAGGCGACCAGCACATGTGGGATCAGGCCCAGCTTCTCCTGACATTTGGAGAACAGCACCGCCACATCCTCAGGCAGCGGATCAGGCAGCGGCAGATCCAGCGCCATGACGGTCCCGGTCACGCGATATCCCCCTCGGCAATGCGATAGTGATAGCGCCCGGCGACCTTCATGCCGAGCTTTTCGTAGAGTGCACAGGCAGATATGTTCGCCTCCGTCACCGCAAGCGCAAGCCATGTTGCGCCGTGCTCCAGCGTCATGCGCGCAGCAAGCTCCATCAGCAATTTGCCACCGCCCTGACGCCGCAAATCAGACAGTACTTCGATCGCGTGGATCATGGCCACATCGCCGTCTACCGCCCAGAACGCAGCTCCCGCGGGCTTCTCGGCACCGCGCGACATCAGGTGCATCTTTGGCGCAGTGCAACGGTCCATGATGGCACGCCGAGCCGGGCCGATGCCGCCCTGATCCCAGATCTCCTCCATCACCGCAGGGCGCGCCTGACAGCGATAGGCGGCTGCCAGATGCGATTGCTCACCGACCAGATCCGCGGCAGGCGCAGCATACAGCGCCACAGGATCGACCACCCGGTACCCGGCCTCGGCCAGCTTGGCGTCCAGATCCGCATCTTCGGGCGTAAGCCGGAACATCCGCGCCTGTCCCATGGCGCGCATTGCCGCCTCGGCTTCGGGAACATCGCCTGCGCCCGAGGTTGCAGACACGCGCTTGCCGCCACCTGCTCCCTCGCGCAGGGTCCAGCCTGCCGCCTGCATCATCCGGGCCGGGGGCCAGGTTACGTCAATCGCCGCCATCAGCCGCGTGCTGTCGGGCCAGTTCTCCATCAGATCCTCTTGAATGCCTCGCTGCACATGCATAGTCTGACCGCGCGGCACCGGGCAAGGTGGCGCATGTTCTCAGGGCGGGGCGAAATTCCCCACCGGCGGTAACGGGGTCTCCCCGAAGCCCGCGAGCGCCTCCTCCGGGAGGGTCAGCAGATCCGGTTGAATTCCGGAGCCGACGGTCACAGTCCGGATGAAAGAGAACGGCGTTAAGCAGGTAAGGCCTTTCGGGGTCCCATCTGCCTTTCGTCAGCCCTGGGGTATTGGGATGATGAAAGGACAACATATGACCCAGACCCCTCTCACCGACCAGCGGATCGCATTGATCCAGGCTCGCTGGCATTCGGATATCGTTGACCAGGCAGGAATCGGCCTGATCGAAGCATTGCCGCCCGGCCTTCGCGTCGACGTGATTGACGTGCCCGGCGCACTGGAGATACCGTTGACTGCCCAGCGGCTGGCCCGGACTGGCGCTTACGGTGCAATTATCGGCGCGGCCTTTGTCGTCGATGGTGGCATCTACCGGCATGACTTCGTGGCAGGCACTGTGGTGGACGCGCTGGTGCGCGTGGGCCTCGAGACCGACACGCCCGTGCTCTCGGTTGTTCTAACACCCCACCAGTTCCAGGAAACCGAGCAACACCGAACGTTCTTCCACGACCATTTCCGCACCAAGGGCACCGAGGCCGCTGCTGCCGCACTGGCCATGCTGGCCCCCGCAGCCGCTCGCGAAATGGCGGCTTAGGATAATTTCGGCGGGCACTGGACGCAAAACCCGCTCAGGATCCTAAAATCAGACCCTGAGCGGTCGCCATCCATGCCAGAGGCCACTGTGTCCAAGCCAAGTATGCCCCCTGCCGAGACTGCAAATCTGATTGTGAACGAGCTTCTGGCAATCCAGCCGGGCGAGACCGCTGCGATTGTGACTGACCCGGAAACGCCCGAGGAAATGACGGAGGCTCTGATCCACGTCCTTTCCGACGCCGGACATGAATGGTCGGTGTTGCAACAACCGGCACGTATCGCCGAGCAGAAGAACGTCCTGAACCCCGCGATCGCCAAGGGTCTGGAAGCGGCGGACATCATGATCGCGCTGACACGCACCGGCGGCGCGCCGATATACTCCTCCGAGGTCAAGACGCTGCTGGACGCCGGCACCCTGCGCTTCATGTCCATGGTCATGCGCGACATGGTCAACTTCACGACAGGTGGCGCCACGGCAGACTATGCGGCGCTTTATGCGGATGGCGAGCGTCTGAAGGCCATCTGGTCCGAGGGCCGAACCATGCACATAACCTCGGAGGCGGGCACGGATATCAGCGCGCCGATCGCCTCGGACGCGGTGATCATCGAGTGCGGATATGCAACCAGACCCGGCAGCTCGGCCGCCTTCTCGGACGGCGAGGTCTCGTCGCGGCCGCTGGAGGGCCGCGCCAACGGCACCTTCGTCATAGACGGACCCTGCGCCGTCATCGGTCTGCCCGAAACGCCAATCGCCATCGATGTCACAAATGGCAAGGTCTCTGGGATTGACGGCACAGGCACACAGGCCGACCGCCTCCGCCAGATCGTGGACACGGTCGAGAACGCCGACAACATCGCGGAATTCGGCATCGGGCTGAACCCCGCCTGCCGCATGAACGGCGACTTCGAGGAGGAGAAAAAGCTCCGCGGCAACGTCCACATCGCGCTGGGCGACAACATCTTCTACGGCGGCACGACCCAAAGCGTGGTGCACATGGACATGGTGGTGCGCGCGCCAAGCGTCCATCTGGACGAGCGCCTGCTGGTGGACCGGGGCACGGTGCGGCTGGGCTAGGCGCACCCACGCCTCGACAAGCCTGCACTGATCTGGGACAATTGCGCCATTGGATCAGGGGATTGGCCATGGCGCATATGGCAGGGCGGCAAATCTGGAAGGGTCTGGGCGGCGGACTGATATGCCTCTGGCTTCTGACAGGGGCGCAGGCAGGCGCGCAGACGATCGAGGACAACACCGTCAACACGGGCGACAACGCCAATGTCAATATTGGCGGCCAGCAGACCATCATCGACGGCTATTCCATTGAACAGCACGAGGCCGCGCTGGCCCGGCGCGAGGCCCAGCTCCGGTCCGACCTTGAACGCGCGCATTCCGCGGAACAGCAACTCCTGAACCGGCAACTCGCCGAGGTCGAGCGCCAGAGGACGGACCTTCAGGCCTCGTACCAGCAGACGGTGCGGGAACTGGAAGCCCTGCAAGCCAAGCTGTCGGATCTTGGCGAGGGGATCGAGGACGCCAAGATCGCCGCCGCCAAGGCCGCGCTGGCGGAAGGCGACCGGTCCAAGGCAGATGCGCTGTTTGCCGAGGTCGAGGCTCTGGAGCAGGAAGGCATCGACCGCGCGGCGGAGGCCGCATACCAGCGCGGCGTGATCGCGGAACAGGAGGTTCGCTGGGCCGACGCGGCGGATCATTTCTCCAAATCCGCACGGCTGGGGCCGTCGGTGCACCGGCTGCACAAGGCGCAAGAGCTCGCATGGCGGGCCGGGCGGTATCAGGCAGGCTATCGCTTTGCGTTGGAGCGGCTGGACCTTACCATCGCGGAATTCGGGAAGAACACGACCCAGCACGCGACGGCGCTGAACAACCTCGCGCTGATGCTCAACGAAGTCGGTCAGTACGAACAGGCCGAACCACTGTACCGCGAGGCAATCAAGATCGGCAAGGCCACGATCGGGGAGGGGCATCCGGAATATGCCACCCGCCTCAGCAATCTCGCGAGCCTGCTGCGGGACATGGGCAGGTATGAGGAGGCCGAGCCGCTCTATCGCGAGGCCATCAAGATCGACAAGGCCGCGCTCGGGGAGGGGCATCCGGGCTATGCCATCGACCTCAATAATCTCGCGAACCTGCTGAAGGACATGGGCAGGTATGAGGAGGCCGAGCCGCTCTATCGCGAGGCCATCAAGATCGGCAAGGCCAC
>JBGCFK010000114.1:0-10240 GCA_045106875.1 Paracoccaceae bacterium
GGGCAAAGTTTCGCTTCCAGCACGATTTCGGCAAGCGGCGACACGTTCGATTTCGGCTGATCAGGATGAAAGGACCGGGGGCGGGGCGACAGCCTGCCCTCGGGACTACAGCACGTAGCGGCTCACATCCGTTGAACGGGCAAGATCGCCCAGATGCTTCTCGACCATCTCCGCATCCACGGTCACTTGCTCGCCGGCCCTGTCAGGCGCGGTGAATGAGAGATCCTCGAACACGCGCTCCAGCACCGTATGCAGTCGCCGCGCACCGATGTTCTCGACCTCGACATTCACCTCTGCCGCAATCCGGGCCATTGCCGAGATCCCGTCCTCGGAGAACCCGACTTCAACCCCTTCAGTGCCCATAAGCGCCGTGTACTGCGTCGTCAGCGCATTGTCGGTTTCGGACAGGATCCGGCGGAAATCATCTTCGGTCAGCGCACGCAGTTCCACCCGAATGGGCAGACGCCCTTGCAATTCGGGCAGTAGATCCGAGGGCTTGGCGATGTGGAAGGCACCGGACGCAATGAACAGGATGTGATCCGTGTTTACGGCGCCATGTTTCGTCGAAACAGTCGTGCCTTCGATCAAGGGCAGCAGATCGCGCTGTACCCCTTCGCGGGAAACGTCGGCACCACGTGCCTCGGCGCGAGCGCAGACCTTGTCGATTTCGTCCAGGAATACGATCCCGTTCTGTTCAACGGCATTGATGGCCTCACGCGTGATGGTTTCCTGATCGATCAGCTTGTCGGCTTCTTCGTCGATTAGCATCTTGTAGCTTTCAGACACAGTGGTCTTGACGGTTTTGGTCCGTCCCGAGAAGGCCTTGCCAAACAGGTCGCCCAGGTTGAAAGCGCCCATGTTGCCTTGTTGCCCTGGGATATCGAGCATCTGCATGGGATTGGATGCATCGGCCACTTCAAGCTCGATCTCGGTGTCGTCCAGCTCATTGCCGCGCAGTTTGTTGCGGAAGAACTTGCGCGTCGCCTCGGAGCTATCGCCCTTGACCAGAGCATCGATCACACGGTCCTCGGCTGCATCATGGGCGCGCGCCCGCATTTCGTCGCGTTTTCCTTCACGGATCATGACAATCGCGGCCTCGACCAGATCGCGGATAATCTGTTCCACGTCGCGGCCCACATAGCCGACCTCGGTGAACTTGGTGGCCTCGACCTTCAGGAACGGAGCCTTGGCCAGTTTGGCCAGCCGGCGCGAGATCTCGGTCTTACCGACCCCCGTTGGGCCGATCATCAGGATATTCTTCGGATAGATCTCGGCTTGCATCTCGGGGCTGAGTTGCTGACGGCGCCAGCGATTGCGAAGCGCAACTGCGACGGCGCGCTTTGCGTCAGATTGGCCAATAATAAAGCGGTCGAGTTCCGAGACGATCTCGCGGGGGGTCAGATTTGTCATGTGCGAGGATGTATGGGACCAAAGCTGGGAACTCAAGCGGGGCTGCGAATTAGGATGGGTCCTCAGGCATATGGCCAATAGCGCCAGGCCCAGCCTTCGCGCTCTTGCGGGATCCGACCACCGGGTCCGAGTGTCCAGTCGTGTGCCAGCGATAGCTGGTGCAAACGCGGCCAGACTGCCAGATCAAAAATGAACACCACCGTCAGCATCACCGACCATTCCTGCATGTCCGGTACCCAGCCAAGCGGCACCATGAACGCCAGCAGCATCGGTTTGGCAATCGCGAAGTGAATTGCGATCAACACGGCCACACGATTGATCCGAAGCGCCCAGTAATACGCACCAATCCATACCAGCGCCAAGGCAATCATTGCGAACGGGAAGGGAAGCTGTATCAGGATCCTTCCGATAACCAAGGCAGTGACACCCGCCCCCACCAGATGCAGCGGTCGGGCGGACGCGACGCCAAAATCATCACCTGCCAGATCCAACCGGCGGGCGAGCCCCATAGCCGCAGCGCCAAGCACGCCAAATGCTGCCACCGCCCAAGGGCTATCCATCAGCGCGGCGAGGATGCCACGTGGGCTCAATCCTTCAATACGCGCAATGCTGTTCTGGTCTACGCCGTAGAGTGTAATGAACAGTGCCACTACGGAGAAGGTGATGATTGGAGATACCAGTCCGGGCAATCGAAATCGGAAGAGGAAAGCGAGCATGGCCAGAGCAGACGCGCCGCATATCACTGCCATTCCGGAGAAGTCGCCCGGATCATACCAGGCCCGCGCACACAAGCCCGCCGCGTAGCCAAGCGACAACGAGCCTGTCACGCCAAGCGCACTGATTGGCCAGATAGGGCCATGCCGACCGCCGAACATCTCGCACGCAGCCCAGGTCATGAGCCCGACAGCCCCAAGCAGTCGCGCAGGCTGCAGTGCATCCTGTCCCTGATGGGCCCACATGATCAAAACGGTTATCGCAATCCAGCCAACGATCACGGCAATTGCGATAGCTGCCTGCCGCCCGCGGCCTTCCAACGGACGTCCCGCTGGATCCACGCGGGCCGGTATTGCCATGTGTTCGACCTGACTCACGGACGTTCACCTTCCCCGACCTGACCGACAGGATAGCTGGCCTCTGGACCGAGTCCACACGGCCAGCCTGTCTCTGCCTAATTTCTGCCACATTTGGCCAAGGCAAGGGTTAACATTTTGCAAAGTGCAGCAGATATTGCAAATCGCAAACGCGGCAACGTCGCTAGCCCGAGATCACATCCACGACTGCATTGCCGTTCGTGTAGACGCAGATGGATGCAGCAATCTCCAGCGCCTTACGGGCAGCCGCCTCGGCGTCGATATCCATATCCTTCATCGCACGCGCAGCCGCCAGCGCGTAGTTTCCGCCCGAGCCGATTGCGGCAATCCCTTCCTCGGGATCCAGAACGTCACCTGCGCCCGTTACCACCAGCAATTCCTTGCCATCGGTCACGATCAGCATGGCCTCGAGGTTGCGTAGATACTTGTCCGTACGCCAATCCTTTGCAAGCTCGACACACCCACGCGCCAATTGCCCCGGCGCGGCCTCAAGCTTCGTCTCCAAACGCTCCAGCAAAGTGAACGCATCCGCCGTGGCGCCCGCAAAACCGCAGACCACGTCATGTCCGCCGGGACTGATCCTGCGCACCTTGCGTGCATTGCCCTTGATCACCGTCTGGCCAAGGCTGACCTGTCCGTCGCCCGCAACGGCAACCTGATCGCCCTTCTTGATTGCGACAATCGTGGTCCCGTGCCAGCCGGGGAATTTATGTTCCGTCATATCTGCCTCCGTTTGGCAGAACCTAAGCTGGGCGCACACGGATTGCTAGGCGGCGGCCGGGCCGCTATATGCGCCATCAGAGGAGACGATCATGCGCACCGCGACCAAGACCCGCAAGACGGCCGAGACAGAGATCACTGTCGAGTTGAACCTCGATGGCACTGGCCAGTACGACAATCAGACCGGAGTCGGGTTCTTCGATCACATGCTGGATCAGTTGGCGCGCCATGCCCTTATGGACATGAAGGTCCGGGCGAAGGGCGATCTGCATATAGACGATCACCATACAGTCGAGGATGTCGGTATTGTGCTGGGTCAGGCTTTGGCCGAGGCGCTGGGCGACAAGCGTGGTATCGTGCGCTACGGCTCGTGCATGCTGCCCATGGACGATACGCTTGTACGTGCGGCACTCGACCTGTCGGCGCGGCCCTATCTCGTGTGGAAGGTGGACTTCACCGCGCCAAAAGTCGGGACATTCGATACCGAACTTGTACGCGAGTTCTTTCAGGCATTCGCGACCCATGGCGGGATCACGCTGCATGTCGAGCGGATCGACGGGATCAACGCGCACCACATTGCCGAGGCCGCCTTCAAGGCGGTGGCCCGCGCCCTCCGTGATGCCTTTGAAACGGATCCGCGCAAGGCTGATGCCGTGCCCTCGACCAAGGGCGCTCTCTGATGGAGACACGGCTCTGGACCGTCCACCGGAAAGGCAAAGGCACAAGTGCCGACAGGCTGGACTTCATCGGTGACGGCTTTTCGATCTTTGCGCTGGCCCTGCCGCCCATATGGGCGATCTGGAATGGCGCATGGCTGACGTTGGTGGCGATCTTCGTTCTGGCTGGCGCTGCAGCGGCCTATCATCCGCTCGCAGCCTCGCCCATGATGTACGGAATCGGGTTTATTCTGGCGCTTGAAGGCAGCGAGATAAGACGGTGGGAGCGGCGCCTGTTCGGTTGGCGCGAGGTCTCGGTCGTCGAGGCGCGCACAATCGAAGGCGCGGAAGAGCTTTGGTTGACAGGGCAACCTGCATGACAACGGTAATCGTCGACTATGGTTCCGGGAACCTTCGATCCGCGTCCAAGGCGTTCGAGCGCATGTCGTCAGAGACCAGGGGCGGTGAGATTGTCGTGACGTCGGATCCGGACATTGTATCCCGTGCAGATCGGATCGTGCTGCCGGGGGTTGGTGCTTTCGCCGACTGCCGGGCTGGGCTGATGGCCGTTGATGGCATGTTCGAGGCGATTGAGGTACGGGTACTGGCCGGCCAGCCATTTCTGGGAATTTGCGTCGGGATGCAGTTGATGGCGACGCGCGGGCTTGAGCACGGGGACACGCCGGGTTTCAACTGGATACCGGGCGATGTCGCCGAGATCAAGGTTGAGGACCCAGCGCTGAAAATCCCTCATATGGGGTGGAATGACCTGTGCGAGCTGAAGCCTCATCCGGTGCTGGAGGGAATCGAAGAAGGTGACCATGCTTACTTTGTCCACTCCTATCGTCTTGGCGTGGAGCACGAGTCGAATCAGCTTGCCTGTGTAGAATATGGTCAGCCCGTGGCTGCCGTGGTCGGACGGGACAATATGGTTGGCACACAGTTCCACCCCGAGAAAAGTCAGGTAACCGGGTTGCGCCTGATCGCAAATTTCCTGGCCTGGACGCCTTAAGCCGCTGCCTCGCCAAATTTCTGGCGGACCACTTCGTCAACTGCCAAAGGCGTTGCGGCCTCGCATTTGTCGCTGCCCTCTGATGCGTGGATCAGAAGGTCGGAAATCATTTCGGCCAGTTCGGTACCGCTTTGATGTATCTGCTCCGCGTGTTTGGAATACTGGTCTGGAAGTGGACCCAATGTCTGATGGCGCATCAACTCTGACAATCCCAGAATCGCATTCAAGGGTGTCCTTAGATCGTGGCTGGCACCCAACAGCAATCGGGTTCGTGCGGTGGAGGCGGCCTCTGCTACTTCAAGGGCCTTCTTCAACTCTACGCGTGACTGGGTTTCGCGCAGAGCGATCAGCGCAAGTTCGAGGATCACCGAGGCCCATGCCATGGCAACGACAATCAACGCTGTTGCCGCAAGCGGTAAATCGGTGTCAGGCCAGATCACGATGACCGGCAAGCGGGCCGCATAACCGGCGCAGATCGCCACGAAGGGCAGACAGACAAGAGTCGCCGTACGACCGCCATATCCGCGCGTCAGGCGCCATAGATTGACAATGATGAACGCTGTCACGGAAGTGTTCAGGATGGAGCTGGTGGCCATGAGGAAAAGGACTGATCCCGTCTGGGCAGCGATAATGGCCTGCGCCGCGAAACCTACCAACCCTACCGTTCCAAAAAGGCGCCAAGGCAGTGGCATGGCTTCTGCTCGCAGCACCGCAAAGAATGCGAAACATATGCCAGCATATGCACCGCCTATTACGATTGCCGAACTCACGAGGAATGGCATGGCACCGTTGCTGAGAACCCCGGTACTGGCCATCAGAAGCGCCAGATTCGATAGCATCAGCCAACCGATGGCAGCATCGCCATTCCTTTGACGGCGCAGGGCAACACACAGAACCAACGCAATCACTACGGATCCTGCGGCAAACGCAACAGCGGTGGTCGAATCTATGGTCGGCATCACCCCTGTTTTGGGTCCCGGTCGTTAACAGCCCTTCAAGACGCGTTCGTCTCGGGCCAGATGCGGCAATTTTCACACCCTGCGACTGCAAATATGCTTCACACACGGTCCGGTCCGGCGGTAGATAAACTGCAGATGATCTTGGGAGATACCAATGAGCCGGACTGTCCTCTGTTTTCTAGCTGCCCTTTGGCTTTCGATGCCTGCCATGGCAGCGGGGCCAAGCCAGCCCGAAATCTACAAGGATGTGAATGGGCTTGCCCTGAAAGGCTATGATGCGGTCGCGTACCATCTGGAGCGCAGACCGGTCAAAGGGACCGAGGATTTTGCGTTTGAATGGAAAAAGGCAGTTTGGTGGTTCTCGTCTGCCGAGAACAGGGACCGTTTCATGGCAGACCCGGAGCGCTGGGCCCCCCAGTTTGGCGGTTACTGCGCCTGGGGCATTGCCAAGGACCGTGTGGTCTCGATCAATCCGACGATCTTCCGGATCTTTGATGACAAACTGTACCTCAACCTGAACATGAAGGTGCACAAGGAGTGGTTGGACAGCCATAACGGCTTCATCGCTACAGCGAACGAGAAGTGGCCGGATATTCTGGAATACAAGTGAGGTGATACCGAAGCGTATGATAGTCCGTCTTCGGCATGCTGGTTACTTCACGCGTGGCCAGGCCTGCGACCGGCAGATCAATCCGCCGAGGACACAGCCAGAGACGGTAAGTGTGTTACCCTCCAGTTGCATTTGCGAGCTGTAGACCTCGTCATCGTCGGGCTTCCAGATCTTGCCGTCGTCCCATTCGTTTGCGGCATCCACAGCCATGTCCCAGATCATGGGCTTCCCGACAACGCTTTGCTCGGCACCGCCCTTTGCAGCGACAATGGTTCCGCAGACCTTTGCAGGGTCAGCCTCGCAGGCATGCACTTCAACTTCGAGGTATTTGCCTTCGTTGTTCTTCTCTGTCTGCCAAATACCAAAAACATCGTTTGCGACAGCCGGGCCCGCGGCCACGGCAAAGGCCAATACGATCAACGTCGTGCGCATCTGTTTCATCCCATTGTTCTCCTTTGAAGGAATTAAGGAGGTGTAAAGCGCCTGCGTCAACGATGCCGTAGCGGCAGTTGGCTCAGAGATAGCCCTTGATGATCTCGGCCATACGCTCTGGCCCAAGGATCGGCGGCAATAGCGTCAGGACTTTTCCATCCCCGCCTATCAGGTAGATGAAGCTGCCATGGGAATAGATCGGATTGCCTTCGGGATCGTCAAAGACCTTTTCAGACTGGACCTGGAATGCATCTCGCGCAGCGGCAAGCGCCTCTTCCGATCCAGTCAGCCCGCGCAGCCGCGGATGCCATTTTGCAAGCGCCGGTCCGATCTTGTCAGCAGTATCCCGCTTGGGGTCTACAGTGATCAAGAGCGCAGACAGAGCATCCACATCCGAGCCCAGCAGATCCAACGCGGCCCCCAGCCTTGGTAGGGCCACCGAGCAGATCGCCTCGCAGTTGGCATAGCCGAAGAAGATCGCCATCGGCTTGCCCGCAAAGTCCGCCTGTGTGACCTCCTGCCCATCTTGATTGACCAGTTTGAACTCGGCACGGATATCCACGGGGAACGGCAGGGACGGCGTGGGTTTTCCGACTGCGGCAGCCGTTTCCGCCTTGTGCTCAGACGCTTCCTCGGAGGACTGATGCACGACCCCGTTGTGGGCTGCGGCAGGCAGCGCCAACACAGTCAGAATTGCTGCCAACCAAAGCCGCATCAGTAGTTCTCCGCAATGAACGCCTTGTCGACCTCGGCGCCCAGGCCAAGATACCCGTTCTCTGCGATCGCCGCCTGCACAGCCGGATCAATGCGGAACCAGCGGTTCTTGACCTTCTTCAACTCGTCCTTCAGATCCGGGTTGCGGCGCTGCCAGTCACGTGTCCACCGTGCGGTCTTGGCCATTTTGTTGGACCCCTCGCGGGCGATGAAGAACACCTGATAGAACTTCGTGTCCGTCACTTCGGGGTCGCCGACCATCAGTCCGTCGACTGTAACCGTCTTCCCGCAATAGGGGTAGAGATCCACTGTCGCGCCATTGAACGAACCCTGGCGGTTCTTTGCGGCCAAAATCAGCTTGCCATCGGCTTCACGGATCAAACCCATCTGGCGACGCCCTTCACCGCATTTCTCGGCGCAATCGCCGGAAAGCTCGCACAGCAGATCGACAACCTTTGCCTTGAACTTGGCGTTCTCGCGACCTGCAAGGTTCTTCCAGCCCTTCACTTCCGAGCCCTCGGCGAACTCACCCTCTGCAGCGGCAGGCAGGGCCATCAATGCGGCGAGCGCCGCTGCAATCAAAGTCCGGATCATATCAGCCTCCTGTCACGCTTTCTGGGATTGCGAAGGGTGGGGTCACTCCGAAATCTTCGTGGTTCTTGTTGGTGATGCCAGCATCGGCGACGACTTTCTCGACGATCAGGTAGTTCACGCCGTCGCGCTTGTGCACGATGCCATCAGCGGTGATCTCGTGGGACTGCACCGATAGCAGGGTGTCGCCAGCGACATCGCCGTTACCTTCCCATTTCAGCACCATGTAAACGGTACCGTCCTCGGCGAGCACGCCCACCGGGATCCCGCCTGCTGCACACCACAGCGCGCAGGTATGATGTGCCGAACCTGTCACGGATTCCGGCGAGCCCATGACGCCAGAGAAATAGCACCACGTGTCGATGATCTCGCCCTTGACCTGAATCCGCTCGCCGTCTGCGGCCAGGGCCGTTCCGGCAAGCCCCAGCGCCACTGCAGCTGTCGCCAATGTTTTGAGCATACGCTCCTCCTTTCATTTTATCCTTAGCCTAGCAGCCTAATCGCAGAGCGCTAATCACGTTTTCGCAAAGCTGGCCTTTGTCGGCAGTACCGGGTATCCGGGCGCCCCAAAGCAGGAGTTGTTCATGATCTTGTATCCCGCCATCGACCTGAAGGACGGCCAATGCGTGCGCCTGGTGCGCGGTGAAATGGACCAGGCGACAGTGTTCAATGACGATCCGGCAGCGCAGGCGCGGGCGTTTCAGGATGCCGGTTGCCGTTGGATCCATCTCGTGGACTTGAACGGAGCATTCGCGGGTGAGCCAGTGAACGGTGCGGCTGTCGAGGCGATCTTGCATGCGATCACAGTGCCTGCCCAATTGGGTGGTGGTATCCGTGACATGGCGACGATCGAGGCGTGGCTGACCAAGGGTCTTGCCCGCGTGATCCTGGGGACTGTGGCGGTGCGCGACCCTGATCTGGTGCGCGAGGCTGCCAAGGCGTTTCCTGGCAAGATCGCCGTTGGGATTGATGCACGTGGTGGGATGGTGGCGGTCGAAGGATGGGCAGAAACCACGGACGTGACTGCGCTGGATCTGGCCGCTAAATTCGAGGACGCAGGCGTCGCTGCGATCATCTACACGGACATCGACCGCGACGGTGCAATGGGTGGCCCGAATGTCGATGCCACGGCAGCGTTGGCAGAAGCAGTTTCCATCCCCGTGATTGCATCTGGCGGCGTGTCGTCGATGGCAGACCTCGCCGCATTAAAATCCTGTGGCAAGCCGTTGGATGGTGTCATTTCCGGACGGGCACTCTATGATGGGCGAATTGATGCCGCCGCCGCGCAGGAGCTTTTGAGTGCTTAAGACCCGGGTGATCCCCTGCCTCGATGTCAAGGACGGCCGCACGGTCAAGGGCGTCAACTTTGTCGACCTTATAGATGCGGGCGATCCGGTAGAGCAGGCGAAGCTGTATGATGCTGCGGGCGCGGACGAGCTTTGCTTTCTAGACATCACAGCAAGCCACGAGAACCGCGGGACTATTCTGGATGTGGCTCGGCGTACAGCCGAACAGTGCTTCATGCCGCTGACGATTGGCGGCGGGGTGCGAACCGTTGACGACATCAGGGCGCTGTTGCTGGCAGGTGCCGACAAGGTCTCGATCAACACCGCTGCGGTGAAAAATCCGGACTTCGTGGCCGAGGCCAGTCGCAAGTTTGGCGCACAGTGCATTGTTGTTGCGATTGACGCCAAGTCCGTCGGTTCGGAGCGGTACGAGATCTTCACCCATGGCGGACGCGAGCCTACGGGTATTGACGCGGTAGAGTTTGCGCAACTGATGGAATCGAAGGGCGCGGGTGAGATCCTGCTGACCTCGATGGATCGCGATGGCACCAAGGTCGGTTTCAATCTTGGGCTGACGCGTGCCGTTGCTGATGCCGTGTCCATCCCGGTGATCGCGTCAGGCGGCGTGGGTGACCTTGACCATCTGGTGGAAGGCGTGACCAAGGGCCATGCCTCGGCGGTGCTGGCCGCCTCGATCTTTCACTTTGGCGAATACACGATAGGGCAGGCCAAGGCTCATATGGCATCTGCCGGCATTGC